>JANMNM010000060.1:0-7283 GCA_031373905.1 Gemmatimonadaceae bacterium
GATCGCATGTCAATTCTTCGCCAGGCATCGGCCGTGGCATTCCGGACCGTGAGCGCCGTGGCGCTCGTCGCAGGGCTTGCACACGCTCAAGGTCGAACCATCACCGGGACCTATACGACCGTCGTGAACAGTCCGCAGGGCCCGGTACCCGCCGTGATCGTGCTGAAGAAGGAGAACGGCAAGGTCGGCGGTACCCTGGCGGCGGAGGGATTCCCTGTGCTTCCCGTTGCGAGTGTCACCGCCACTGACTCCACTGTGGCGATCCAGGCGGACTCCCCGGATGGGGGGGTGGTCGTGACGCTGAAATTCGGGGCGAACAACAAGGTGTCGGGAACCGTGCTCTATCAGGGCGCGGAGATGCCGGTGGAGGGCACGTTCGCTGCTGAAGCGGCCGGGTCGGGGTCAGAGGCGGCAGCTGCAGGCGATCTGACCGGCAGGTTGATGTCGCGCCAGCGTGCGTCGGATTCTCATGTGTCGGTGCCGTCCTCGCGCCTCGCGGGTGGGTTCTCGCGTTTCGCAACGCAACGGCTTTGAGCGGAATTCACAGCACCGGGAGAACCCGTTGATGCGACGCACACTCGTCGCAGCAACGGCCGTCTTTCTCGGCATCGCGACCGGTGCAGCACCGGCGCCCGCGCAGGCACCCGCCAGCGAGTCCGTGGCGCAGATGGCCGTGGTGAACGAGTTGTTCAACGCCATGCGCGCTGGCGACAGCGCGCGCGTGCGGGCGGTGTTTCACCCGCAGATGAAGTCGATGATGTCGTCTGACGTCGGGCCCGATGGTCAGGCGCGTGTGCAGGTGACGCCGGTGGACGGGTTCGTGCGGATGATCGGGACGCCGCACCCCGAGGTGTACGACGAGCGGCTCTCCAATCCGCGCACACTGATCGACGGCACGCTGGCGTCAGTCTGGGTGGATTACTCGTTCTACCTTGGCGCGAAGTTCCTCCACTGCGGCGTGGACGTGTTCCATCTGGCCAAGGTGGGCGAGACGTGGAAGATCATTGCGCTGACCGACACGCGCCGGACCACGGGGTGCACGCGGTAGGCATTCGTGGCCCGACGATTGCCAAATGACTGACTGGTCAGTACTGTAAGAGTGCCCGGCGCTGCCGGGCTTTCTTCGGAGGAATTCATGACTGACGAGTCAGTCATTACTGCTGAGACTGATCACGCCCGACCGGAGCACCGCACGCGCCTCCCGGCCGAGGAGCGCGAGGCCCAGATCATCGAGGCCGCGTTCACTGCCTTCGGTGCGCAGGGCTTCGACGAGGCGCGACTCGAGGATATCGCCAGGATCGCCGGCGTCGCCAAAGGCACGATCTATCTCTACTTCCCGAACAAGGAAGCGCTCTTCCGCGAGATGATCGTGCGCACCGTCGTCGCGCGGCTGGATGCACTCGAGAGCGCACCGCAGCTCGCCGACAGTCTCGCCGACTTCCATCGCGTCGTGCGCGTGTACTGGGGCTACGTCACGGAACCACAGTTCCCCGTCATCTACCGGCTGGTCACCAGCGTGCTGCCGCGACTCCCGGAACTGAGCCAGTTCTTTGCCGAGCGTGTGTCGCTCCGCTGGCAACGGCTGCTGCAGGGACGCGTGGATCGCTGTGTCCAGGCCGGGTACTTCGGAGCGGAGCAGGCGCCGGACGCCGCACGAATGCTGCACGCATTGCTCGTCCAGCATGCACTGATGCGCGCAAATGTCACGCTCTGCGACGCCATCCAGCTCCACGACGCCGACGCGACCCTCGCGCGCGTGATGGATTTCTTCCTCTCGGCGGTGCAGGTACCGACTGCCGCCGCCGTTCCACCGCACCACGAATCACGTCATGCGCGTTGATGCCATCGTGTACCGGGCAGCGATTTTGTGTCTGGTCATGCTCACCAGTGCCAGTGCGCAACCAGCGACACCGTTGCCGCTCACGATGGGTGAGGCGGCACGTCGCGCGCGCGAAGTCGGCTTGCCGATGGCGGCCAGTGTCGCGCGCGCGGCACAGGTCGAGTCGCGCGTCAACCAGCGGCGCGCCGAACTGCTCCCGCTGGTGAACGGCATCGCCGAGTCGAACAGCCGATCATTCAACACCGCGACGCTCGGCCTGGACTTCCCGTCGCTGCCAGGGCAGCCGCCGTTCTTCGACCCGAATGGCGAAGTCGTGGGACCGGTGCCAGTGAGCGATGTGCGCGCTCGTGTGCAGCAGACACTGTACGACGGTGCCGCATGGGCGCGACTCCGCCTCGCGCGTCAGCAGGGTGTGGCCAGTCGATCGGAGTCGGCGCAGGTCGGTGCGGCCGCCGCAACGCAGGCGGCAATTGCGTACGTGCGCGTGCTGCGCGCCGAGGCCGTCTTCGACGCACGGTCCGCGGATTCGACGCTGGCGGCGGATCTGCTGCGTATTGCCCGCGAAACGCTGCGGGCCGGGACCGGCGTGGCCCTCGACGTGACGCGCGCCGAATCACAGCTGGTATCCATCCGGTCGCAGCTCATCGCGGCGCGTGTCGAACGTGACAAGGCGCAGCTCGAGCTGCGACGGATCATCAATGTCTCGCTGGATCAGCCGTTGCAACTGACGGATGCACTGGATGGGGGCGAACTGGTGATCCCGGAAGAGCGTGATGCGCTGGCCACGGCGGAACGGATGCGGCCGGAGATCGCGGTGATGGATGCCCAGCTCTCGACGTCGCGACTGGCAACACGTGCAATCCATGCTGATGGCTTGCCGACAGTGAGCGCCGTCGCGGACAACGGTTTCATCGGCAAGGAACCCACCCGTTTGCTGAACACCTGGACGTGGGCGCTGCGCGTGACGGTTCCTGTGTTCGACGGAATGAAGCGGCAGGCTCGCGCGCTGGAACAGTCGCTCGCGGAAACCGAGCTCGATGCCCGTCGGGCGGACCTGATCGCGCAGGTGAACGTGGATGTGCGCAGCGCGCTGCTCGATGCGGCCGCTGCACGCGAAGGCGTCGCCGCTGCGCGTGAGCGTCTCAGGCTGGCCGAACAGGAAGTCTCGCAGTCGCGCGAGCGATTTGCCGCCGGTATCTCCGGCAACCTCGATGTCACCTCGGCGCTCCTCGGACTGAGCGGAGCGCGCACACAACTCGTTGACGCACTGGCTGCGCGGCAGCTCGCACGTATTTCAATCGCCCGTTCGCAGGGCGCCGTCTCGTCGCTCCGCTGAGCGGAAGGAATGAACACATGACCACGCAGATGCGACCCAGCCCGGTGATTCGCGCCGATGCGGCTTCACCCGACGCATTGCGCGACACCATCGCGACTGAACCTCCGCCGAAGCGGAACCTCCTTCCCTACATCCTTGGCGCGCTCGTGATTGCGGGTGGGATCTGGACGTTTCGAACGCTCACGTACGCGCGCGCACATGAAAGCACGGACAACGCCATGATCGACGGTCATGTGCTGCCGGTACTGGCAAAGGTTGGTGGGTTCGTGACGGCCGTTGGTGTCCGGGAGAATGATCGCGTGGCAACGAATGCCGTACTCGTGACGATCGACGCGCGCGAGTACGCCGTGCGACTTGCACAGGCAGAAGCCGACCTTGCGGCAGCTCGTGCCGCGTCGGGTGGTCGAGGCAGCGGTGCGGGTCAGGCGCAGGCCATGGTGGCGTCTGCGGCGGCACAGACCGCCGTCCAGAATGCCAATATCGATGCGGCACGCGCGCAGGTCGTGAAGGCCGATGCGGATCTGGCACGATATGCGGATCTCGCCGCGAAGAGCATCGTCAGCCAGCAGAGTCTCGACGCCGCCAAGGCGCAGGCGGCGGCAATGCGCGCGCAGATGGTTGCGATGCAACGGCAGGAGGCTGCCGCCGGCGCGAACGTCTCCGGCATGGAAGCCGGTGTGCGGCTTGCCCAGGCGCGGCTTGCCGCAGCGACTGCCGTTCGTGACAATGCGGCGCTGCAGCTCTCGTTCACCAGAATCCCGGCACAAGCGTCCGGGATGATCGCAAAGAAACAAGTCGAAATTGGCCAGCTCGTGCAGCCGGGGCAGCTCCTCATGAACATCGCTTCGGACACAGGGCTGTTCGTGACCGCGAACTTCAAGGAGACGCAACTCGCGAGACTTCGCATGGGACAGCGCGTGGAGCTGGAAGTTGATGCGTATGATGGCGCGCTGATCGAGGGTCGCGTCGAGAGCATCAGCGCGGCCACGGGTGCACGCTTCACGCTGTTGCCGCCCGACAACGCCAGCGGGAACTTCACCAAGGTCGTGCAACGAATTCCCGTGCGGATCCGGATCACGAAGGGCCTCGACGCGGAGCGACCGCTGCGCATCGGGCTGAGTGTGATCGCGCACGTCGATACGAAATGATCGTGGCAGGCACCACATGACGACGGGCACCATGTCGCACGCGGGGATACCGCATGCGGCGGCGGTCGCCGATCCCTATGCCAACCGGTACTGGATCGCCGCCGCCGTCACGCTCGCCGCCGTGCTCGAACTCGTCGACACATCCATCGTGAACGTCGCCGTCCCCCACATGATGGGGAACCTTGGCGCGACGCTGGATGAGATCGCATGGGTCAGCACGGGATACATCATTGCCAACGTGATCGTGATTCCGATGTCGAGCTGGCTGGCCAACTGGTTCGGTCGCCGTCGCTACCTCACCGGCAGCATCCTGTTGTTCGTCGCGGCCAGCTTCTTCTGCGGCGCTGCGACGGGGCTCTGGTCGCTGGTGTTCTGGCGCATCATTCAGGGACTTGGCGGCGGCGCGTTGCTGAGCGTGGCACAGGCGACGCTGTTCGAGGCGTTTCCGCCCCGGGATGTTGGCAAGGGGCAGGCAATTTTCGGCATGGGCGTCATGGTGGGACCAACCCTCGGTCCAACACTCGGCGGCTACATCGTGGACAACCTCGACTGGCCGTGGATCTTCTACATCAACATCCCGCTGGGGCTCATTGCGGCCGCCATGGTCTGGGCCTACGTCCGCGACTCGAAGACCGGGGTACGCGCCACGAAGATCGATGTCGCCGGCATCCTGCTGCTGGCCGCCAGCGTCGGCTCACTTCAGTTCATGCTCGAACGCGGTGAACGCAACGATTGGTTCGACAGTGGACTGGTGACGTCGCTGGCGGTGGTGAGCGGCGTGTCGTTCATCCTCTTCCTCTGGCGCGAGCTGACGTTCGACCAGCCGATCGTCAACCTGCGAGTCCTGAAGAGCCGTCAGCTGACTGCCGGTGTCACGTTTGCGGCAGTGCTCGGGCTTGCGATGTACGGCTCGATCTTCGTCCTCCCGGTCTTCCTGCAGCAGCTGCACGGATTCACGGCCTGGCAGACCGGCAAAGTGATCTTCCCCGGGGCCATTGCGAGCGCGGTCACCATGGCGGTGATCGGGCGCAATGCAAATCGCATCGACGCGCGCTACACGATCGTGATTGGCGTCGCGATGTTCGGTATCTGCATGCGCTGGCTGTCCGGGCTCTCCCTCGATGCCGGCGCAGACGATGTGTTCTGGCCGCTGATCCTGCGCGGAGTGGGCATGGGGCTGATCTTCGTGCCACTGACCAACGCGAGCATGGCCGATCTCAAGCCGGCCGACGTGCCGCAGGGTGCCGCGCTGTTCAACCTCACGCGCCAGCTTGGCGGGTCGCTCGGCATCGCCATCATGGCGACGCTGCTGTCGCGCTTCTCATCGGCGGCGCGGAGCAACCTCGTCACACACATGAGTGCCGGTGATCCCGAGTTGACGACGCGCGTGGCGCTGATCTCCCGTGCGTTCGTCGCACGTGGGTCGGATGCTGCCACGGCGGCATCGCAGGCGTACCGCGTGATCGAACGACAGGTGCTGGCGCAGGCCAGCGTGATCTCCTTCTCGAAGATCTACCAGATCAGCGCCGTGCTGATGATCCTCGGCCTCCCCCTGCTCCTGTTCTGGAAAACCGGACGCAATCGCGGGAGCATGGCGTCCGCGGACATGCACTAGTGTGATGAAGCGGAAGTTCGCATCAGAATTGCCGGTCCTTCTGGCGTCTGGCCGCGTTGAAAATCCTCGCGATACCTCCCGGTATCGCTCCGGTTTTCGCCTCGCCAGTCACCAGAATTCCTCGGCCCTTCTTTTGCTGCGAACTTCCACTTCAACACACTGGCACCGCAGCACGCGCACCCACAGGGCTCCCGCACGGGCTCTTCGCGCGTGAGGCGCTGACCCGCACGCGACGACCAAGCGTCTGTCAAGCCGTTGCTGCGCGAGATGGAGTAACGCAGTTTGCCGCTTCGCATCCCGTTCCGTTTTTCACTCAGCGCCCCGATGGCCTCGACACTCGTCACGACAGTTGCACGCGAACTCGCGCTCCCGGTCTCCTCGGTCGAGCGGACCCTCGAGCTGTTCGGTGAAGGGAACACACTGCCATTCATCGCCAGATACCGCAAGGAAATCACCGGCGGGCTGGACGAAGTGCAATTGCGGGACGTGCGTGATCGGGCGCAATACCTTGGTGAGCTGGAGGAACGCCGCACGGCGGTGCTGAAAAGCATCGATGAGCAGGGCAAGCTGGATGACCGGCTGAAGAGTGCGATTCTTGGCGCAGTGACGAAGCAGGCGCTCGAGGATCTCTATCTCCCGTTCAAGCCCAAGCGTCGCACGCGGGCGATCATCGCGCGCGAGCGCGGCCTCGAGCCGCTGGCCGAGCGCCTGTGGGATGGCGCGATCACGGACGCGGACGCGCGTGAGGCGGCGACGGCGTTCGTCGATGCGGAGAAGGACGTGCCTGACGTGGATGCCGCGCTGCAGGGCGCGCGCGACATTCTCGCGGAGCAGGTGGCGGAGGATGCGGCTGTAAGAGGCTGGATCCGTGACATCACGAGGACGAAGGGTGCCGTGAAGTGCGCGCGCGCCTTCGGTCGGAAGGAGGAAGTCTCGAAGTTCTCCGACTATTTCGATTTCCGCGAATCGCTCGGCACGATTCCCTCGCACCGCGTGCTGGCGATCCGCCGTGGCGAGACCGAGGGCGAGCTGGTGTGGAGTGTCGAGGCACCCGTCGTCGACATCATTCCGCGGCTGCAGCGCGATGTCGTCGGCACGCGAAAGGCCGTGGCACTCCTCACGCAGGTCGCAGAGGATGCCTACACCAGGCTCGTGTCGCCCGGTATCGAAGTTGAGCTGCGGCTGGAGCTGAAGACGCGTGCCGACGAAGAGGCGATCGTGATCTTCGGGCGCAATCTCGAGCAGTTGCTGTTGTCGGCGCCCGCGGGCGAGAAGAGCGTGCTTGGCCTCGACCCCGGGTTCCGGTCTGGCGTCAAGGTTGCGCTCGTCAGCCGCACCGGGGCG
>JANMNM010000118.1:0-10818 GCA_031373905.1 Gemmatimonadaceae bacterium
AACTGGAAGGCTTTGGCCGTGGGAATCATCTCGCGGCCTTCGCGCAGCATGTATTTCTCGTTGAGCAAGCCTTCAATCGTGGCGGCTCGGGTGGCGGGCGTGCCGAGGCCTTTTTCGCCCAAAGCTTCGCGCAGTTCGTCGCTTCCGGCGGAATCGGGTCGTAGTGCAGATCCCAGGCGAAGCGATGCATACCGGCCTTCGTCGACAACTGGATCGGCGGCGCCGGCCAGTACAACGGCAGACCGCAGAAGGTGGCCGTCGGTGTCTTCTGGCAGACCTTGTTGTACGCCGGCAGATCGAAGGCCGGGTGCGGATCGAGCACGGGCTCGTTGCTCGAATAGCTGCGTATCACCTTGCCGGTGGCATCGAGAATCTCCAGTGTCACCGGACCCGAAGCGTTTGACGCAAGGCGATAGTCGATGATGCCGCCAGGCATCGGATTCTCGCCGGCCGGCACTTCCGGGCTCCATGGCGTGGGATCGTTGGTGGCGAACCGCACACGCAGCGCTGTCGGCGGCTTGAAGAGATACGCAGCGGTCGCAGCACGCGCAGCCGCCGCCTGACGCAGCGTGGTGATGTTTTCGAGAATCCAGAAACCGCGGCCGTGTGTGCCCGCCACGAGATCTGCACAATGGCAGGTGCTGTCGTCCTTGACCTGGATGTCGCGCACGGCAATCGCTGGCATGTCGAGGCGGAGCGATTCCCAGTGATCGCCGTCGTCGTACGAGACATACACCTGCCGGTCCGTCGCTGCGTAGAGAAGGCCTTTCTGACGGGGATCTTCTCGTATGGAGTTGGACGCGGCGCCACCGGCGATGCCCGTGTTGATCTCGGTCCACGTCCTGCCGCCATCGTGCGTGCGAATGAAGTGCGGGTTCATGTCATCGAGGCGCAGCGTATTCACTGCAGCGTACGCCGTCTGCGTATCGAAGTGCCCCGCATCGAGGTTGTAGATGCGCGCCCACGGCTTCGCGACCGCGGGCGTGACATTCGTCCATGTCGCACCGCCGTTCCGCGTCACCTGCAACGCTCCATCGTCGCTGCCGCTCCAGATCACGTTCACATCTCGCGGCGAGGGCGCGAGCGCCGTCAACGAACCCGCCGGTGCCACTCGCACCGTGCTCGCGTACTGCCCTGCGGTCGGCGGCACCTCCCAGGTCTGCCGCGTAAGATCCGGGCTGATCCGAGTCCACGTCCTCCCGCGATCGAGGGTCTTCCAGACGGCGTTCGACGCGTAGAAGAGCACGTCCGGATTGACTGGCGAGAACTGCAGCGGCATGGTGCGGACGTTGCGGCTGAACCCTTCCATGTCCGGGCCGACGAACGTCGTCTGCGCGGTCTTCCGGTTGTAGAGCGAGACACCGCTGCGCATGCTGCCGTACACCATGTCCGGATCACGGGGATCGGGCGCGGCAATGCCGTATTCCTGGATGTTCACCGGATGCCAGTCATGGAACGTGATCTGGCCGTCGTCCGAGCGGCTTGGCACGCAGGCGGATCCGGAGTCCTGCTGTCCGGAACAGACACGGTACGGGAACGCGTTGTCGGTGGTGACGTGATACATCGCCGCCGTCGGCTGCGTGTACCAGCTGCTCCACGACACCCCACGATTTGCAGACACCACCGCCCCCTGATCGGCGACAGCGAGGACGATGTCAGTGTTGATCGGGTTGATCCAGATCTTCTGGTAGTCGTCACCACCCGGCGCACCACGCACGGCGCTCCACGAGTAGCCTGAGTCCTCGGTTCGCCACATCACGGTGGACGCGCTGTAGACCACGTGCTCGTTCTTCGGATCGACGTAGAGCGTGGGCAGGTCACCGCCACCAATGCGAGCCATCGGACGATTGTCCGTCATCCGTCCGTCCCGACTCGGCATGCCCGGCATATTCACGGCCAGTGCCCAGTGCTCGCCGCCGTCGGCAGACTTGTAGAAACCAACCGTGCTCGGAGCGCCCGGGCCTGCGACGTTGGCGACGGTTGCATACAGGACATTCGGGTTGCTGATCGAGAGCGCGAGATTCGCCTGATTCAGGACCGGCAGTCCCGTCGTGATCTGACGCCACGTCGTGCCGCCGTCGGTGGACTTGTAGAAGCCGCCCGTGCCGGCGAATGCCAGGCCTTCGATGAAGCTCTGCTGCTGTTGCCAGAGGGTCGCGTAGAGCGTGTTCGGGTTCTGCGCGTCGATGCGAATGTCGTTCGCGCTTGTATATTCGTCGCGGTACAGCACGCGTTCGAACGACGCGCCACCGTCCGTGGACCGGAAGATGCCGCGTTCCGTGTTCGGACCGTAAGGATGGCCCAGCACCGCGACGTATAGCCTGTTCGGGTTGGTGGGATCAACCTCGATGTTGGCGATCATCTGACTGTTGCGCAGGCCCAGATGTGTCCACGTCGCGCCACCATCGGTGGACTTGTACATCCCGTCACCCACTGCCAGATCGGGCCTGATGATGCCGGCGCCCGTCCCGACATAGATCACGTTCGGATTCGACGGCGCCACGGCAATTGCGCCGATGCTGCCGGTGGACTCCTTGTCGAACAAGGGCACCCAGCTCGAGCCGTAGTCGGTGCTCCGCCACACGCCACCGTCATCGAAGCCCGCGTAGAACACATTCGGCTGACTCGGCACGCCAGCCAGCGCTCTCGCCCGGCCGGCGCGCACCGGGCCGATGTGGCGCCAGTGCATGCCGGAGGTGATGTCCGGGCTTTGCGCCGCAGTGAGAGATGGCAGCGTCGCGATGCACGCGACGGCGAGAAGGGCGCGGCGAAGAAGCGACTGTCGCACGTGTACCAATCCGGTGGGAGACGAGGGTACTACGTCCTGGGTGGAACGGACGCTGCGGAGTATGCGCCGCGGCACGAGTGGCGGCAACGCTGCCGGTGCGCCCCTTGCCTGCGCTGTGTTCTTCCTATCTCCTGCGTGTCTCCTGCGTGTCTCGGTTGTGTGCGCCGACGGCAGCAACAGGCCGGTCTCAGCCTCATGGGTAGTTCGGTGACAGTGCACACAAATGCAACCCTTGAGTGCACAGTCACCGAAGTATACCACCGAAACACCCGAATTTCGAACCCAGGAGTCGATCGTGCCGCCTCCTGAATCGATGCCGTCAACCCGTCGACGCTGGCGCGTGTCGCAGCTCGTGGCGTCGTGGGCGGCCCGGTGGGGCGCGCTCGGTGCCGTCACGATGTCGGAGCCCGTGCTCCTCGCCTGGCGCGTCACGCACCCGCCGGACAGCGCCGTCGTGGCCTCGATCACTGGTGGCCTGACGAACACGGTGTTCAGCGCCAGCATCTTGCAGAATGGCAGCGTGCTCTGGTCCACGTCGGTGAGCCTGTTCACACTGGCGCTGTGGATCAGCGGTCCGCCGTTGGTGCTGCTGTGGCTGTCTCTGTGGGAGAAGCGGCGTGAAGCCGTTGCGCACGCGTCGCGACAGCGATCAGCCGGGCTGAGCGATGGGACGCGCGCGGACGGTTTTCCCGCTGATGAGCGCCCGCGGCAGCGAGTCCGGTGATAGTGTACGGAATTCCTGCGAGTACATTTTGCGTCGCCGCAGTTTCCCGCAGTGTTCCGAACGGTCGATTAGCGCCTCCGCATCGCGTACAGGGCGTCGGGCGACACGGCGATGAAGAGGTCTTTCGTCAGGACGCCGGTGTCGAAAAAGAGCCGAACGTTTTGCACCTTGCTACTCGTCACTGTCCATTGACGGGCGCCTGTGGCGGCATCGAAGGCCAGCGCCCAGCCGCTTTGCGAGACACCAACGACCTGACCGCCGTCACTGAGCAGGCCATCGATGATACTCGTCTCGAAATTCGAGTCGCCGCCGACCCGCCACAGCTCACGCCCCGTTCGCAGGTCTATGCCAACCACGATGCCGGTCGCCGATCCGGCAACGACGATACCATTTGTTATGGTGACCGGCCGTTCGTCGCGCATGCGTACTATAGGAACGCCGGTCGCGGGCGCCGTCCAGCGCAACGCACCGGTGACAGCATCGAGCCCGAACAACCGACCATCATCGGCAGCAGCAACGGCGATACCATCGGCCGCGGCAACAAACAATGCGCAGCTGGCGTCACCGTTCGACGTCGGCTCGGGTTGCCACCGATAGCGCCAGCGCTCCTGACCCGTGGCAGCATCAACGCCAATCACCATGCCGGTCTTGGGGATTGTGAACTCGCGTGTACAGCCAACGACGATTCCGGCCGTGACGGCGGGCGCGGTTGCGAAGCCGTTCACGAGGGGCGCTGATCCCACATCAATCCACCAGCGTTCTCGACCGGTCCGTGCGTCGACCGCGTACAGGCGTGCCGGTTGCCCGGTGCCGACGTAAATCGACGAGTCAGCACACACCGGGTATCCAAACGTGAAGTTCCCGCCAAAGGATGGCCGCCAGCGCCAGCGTCGTACGCCCGTCGCAGGCGATACGCTGTACAGCGCGAGATGACTACCGAAAATCACGCTCCCTGAGCAGTAGGCAACGCCTCTCGGCGACGCCGAGAAGTTCTCGCTTTCGTCTGCTTCTGCAGACCACGCGCGAGTCCCGTTCGTCAGTCGCGCCGCAGCGATACTCCGGCCGCTCGTGTACGCGAACACGAAGTTGGTGTCTGCCGCCAAGGCGCTGGACTCGAGCGGAGTGCGAATCTCTGTGGCCTTCCAAACCACACGACTACTTCCATCCGCTTGGCTCGCGATGGAGGCTATAGAATCAGAGCAGGCGCCGGTGGAAACGAGCTGAAGCACGGCCGTCCACAATCCTATTCCAGGTCGGAGCCGCCCTCTGACCTTCATTCGAACCTCACTGCTCAGGAAAGGCAACGGGAAAAGGATGTCGACGGTTCCACAGAGGACATTATCGAAGGTCGGCAGGCTGCGAACAACGCAGTGCGCAGTCTGGCCGAGCATCGGGGAGCCGTTGCCTCTCGTCGGAGAAGCAGGTGAGGGATTCTCCCGAAGGCGTAGGGTGACGACAACATCGCAAGCGGGGACAGCTGGGCAGCAGGGGACATAAGTCCTAATTCTCGCCCGTATTCCGTCGACCAACTATCGTCCGGCGAACCCTCACAATCCTACTACGTTTACGACCTGACTTCGGGTTTGCCCGGCCGCTTGCACCGTGAGGACAACGGTACCAATCGCGTGGGCCGTAACTTGCACTCCCGACACACTTGTCCCGACGACTGAAAGAATTTCTGGATCGCTTGAGCTCCCCGTAACAGGCTGAGCCGTAGTCGTGCTCCCACCACACGCATCGTTCTGCACGACCGGAAAAGTCGGGGACGTGCCAACCAACGCCGAGAGGGGATAGAAGCCCAAGAGCAAATACGTCACAGGGCCCGTGCCGCACTTTGCCACGCCGCCCTGCACTCGCAAAAAGTCCTTCATTCTGTCGATTACTTCGCCGTTCGTTGTCTGCTCGGTATGAGCGACTCCGGCCACGAAATATGGGAACGCCCACCCATCTTCCCCCCACTGTTGCTTCTCGAACGGAATGAGAGCATCGCTTTCCAGGCACGTGGATGGACCGAGTTGTTGATCATAGTGCGCCAAGCCGCAGTACCGTTGTAGCAGCGTGCCCAGATAAATCGACGCCTCTCCCATATAGAACGCGAAGGCGCAGCGAGAAGCGTTGTTTCCCCCGAATTGCCAGCAATGCTCTTCGGCCAGGTCAAAACTCCCAACCAACGCGTTGAAGGCAACGACATACACGAAGGCGTGCATAAGCTCAGCGTCCGGCTCCGACATGTTGAGCCGGAAGAGCGCAAGGTTCGGATCGTTGATACGGGTCCGCACGAACCCACGAATGGGAACGTTCTGCGCCTGCGTTGCCATTGATGCCGGACTGTTAATGCCCTGTTGGTACGCGCCATAGGATACATAGCTGTTCCACACCGGGTAGGACGCATTGAAGTCCATCGCGCCGAGCACACTATTTGTAACGATGGTTCCGATTGCTCCAACGTTGGCAGCGAGCGCGCCCCAGAAGTAATATGCAGCGATGTTTTCACCTGGCTCGAAGTTCCAGAGCCCAAGCATCAGGGTCCCGTAGCCGAAAAGCGGCGCCGCAATCGACCCGATGCTTCCGTTCAAAATGGCGATTGCTGCGGGAGCACCCTGATTGGGTGAGCCGATTGTGAGCAGCCCACGCATCGGTGCGTTGTCGAGAGCCGCCTGCCGCATCACGATTCCGCCACCACTGTGCGCGATGACTAGCGTCGTGTCCGGGAGCCCGAGCATCAGCGTCTGCTCGAGATCCGTAGCCTGATCAACAGGCGACGCCGTCCAATCAGTGGTCTTCCGCTTCACCCATACCGGATAAGTCGAGAACAGTGCATCCTTCGCGACATTCCAGGTCGCCTCGCCTGAGCGAATCCCGTGCGCCATGACCAACGGCTGCCGCGGCGCTTCTCCACTTCCCTGTGATGAAACTGTTGCCGGCACGACAAGCAACAACGACAGGAGAACCCTGCGAGCTGAAAGCATCGACATGTTCACTCCCGACCCGTGTCAGTGAGAGGCCCAGTGACCCGCGCGTCCGTGACCGCCATACTCATCACGCGAGTTGCAGATTTCTCCGCATTCGAGACGGTGAGCGTACGACGGTGCAACACCTGCAGGTCGGAACTGAGTTCCTTCCAACTCGCTGTCGTGTCCGATGCGGCGCCCTCGTGTCTGACAAATGCCAGGGACGGGATGCTGAGCGTGCTGCCCTCCCGGAGGCGAAGCATCAGGCGCAATACGGAGCGGAGCTGGTCTCGTTTCTGCTCGCTCGAAAGGGCCGGAAACTTCTCTGACTTTGTCAGGCTGAGGCCGAAAGGAAGGCTTGACATATCGAGACTCTTCCCATTCGCCAGGGTGAGAAGCGGCACGGCTAGATCGCTGGACATGGCGATCTCACCCAGCTTCTTCCAATCGATCAACTCATGGGCCTGGTCACCCTTGGGCAGCGGAGACGCTGATCGCGGTGCGCTGTAACGAACGGTCACCGTGCCCCCGCTGTCGACGAAGAAGAGGTGGAATCCCATTTGCGCACGCGCAACGTCACCGCCCCCGGCGGCGCGGGGACCGCTCTCGCCGAAGGCCGTACCCGCCACCTTCGCATCGGGCACCTTGACCATCTCTGTCGCCGTGAACACGTCTGCCTCGAAAGTGAACGTGTCAGGCTCGCCCGTCCGCGCGGCGTTCGCGCTGACTCTGGCACCGGGATCGCGCTGCGGCTCGAGCGTGACATCTCGATTGCCGCAAGCGGAGAGCAGAACGACTGCAGACAACTGAATCTTGCGCCTGCATTGCGAAAGCGCTGGCATCGCTGTACCGAGCCTCCAGTCGACGGGAGAACGTCGACGGGAGAACGTCGACGGAAAGGAGCGTGATTCAGTAATGAATGCGCTCGCCAAGTTTGTCAATAGGCTTATCCAGCACCCATTTCACTGCTGAGCTTGCCGGATCGGTTGCTCGACCTCGCGTGTCGGACAATTCAGCGCCAACGGATTCGAAAACGTGGCACGGAACGCCGCCCGCGCGCCTCAGCCCTCCAGGATTATCTGACCCGGCTCGTCGGCAGTCACTCTGGACAGCTTGCTCATACCAGGCTCACGACGTAGCACAAACCCACGTCGGCTCCGCGCAGTCCGTGAGTTGCTGCTCCGGGCGGCGCGGGCCTGCCGACGATCACTGTGCATAGTGCTCGCCCTTCCTGACGGGCGATCACGTCACCCCGTGCCCCCCGCCGGCACCCTTCGCGCCCCACTCACCAGCAACAACGCCGCCACGATCAGCGTCCCCATCGCCACCGTCAGCGTCGTCGCGTGCGCAATCGCACCGATGATCGGCGGACCGAGCATGAACCCGACATACCCGATCGATGACGCCGACGCGATCGCCGCCGCACGACTCACGCCGGGTACGCGCGTAGCCGCGTTGTAGAGAATCGGAACCACCGTGGCCAGCCCGACTCCAACCAGCGCGAAGCCCAGCATCGCCGCCCACGGACGCGCCAACAGCAGCACGAACAGCATTGCACACGCCGCAACCAACGGTCCGGCCACCAGCATCGCCCGTTCGGACATTCGCGCACGCACCGAGTCACCGGCAAAGCGCATTGCCGCCGTTGCCCCCGCAAACGCCACGTACGCCACCGCGGCACGTTCCTGCGGCGCGTGCAGTTCCTGATTCACGTACAGCACGCTCCAATTGTACATGACGCCCTCGGCGAGCATGCCGACGCAGATCAGCAGCCCGATCAGCAACAACGTGCCGCGTGGCCACGTAAAATGCGCCTGCACCGCATCCGCGCCGGGGTGCACGTCGAGCATGCCGCGTGACGAGAGCGCCACGCTCAGCGCCACCACACCGCCAACCACTGCGAGTTGCAGCGGCGCCGAAACGGAGCCCCGCAGCATCAGTGCGGCCGCGCCGGCACCGACCATCGACCCGAGGCTGAACATCCCGTGGAATCCGCTCATCACCGCACGGCGGCCAAGCGTCTCGAGCGTGGTTCCCTCGGCGTTGATCGCCACATCGAAGACACTTTCGCTGGCGCCGAACAGCACGAGTACCGGGACGAGCGACCAAGGTCCGGGCACTGCCAGCGTCAGGCCAAGTGCAAGGCAGAAGCCCCAGCCCGCGACGACAGACGTGCGTCGTGCGCCAAGCCGACCGACGATCCGGCCCGCGAGCGTGAGCGTGAGGACCGAGCCGACACTCATGGCCAGCAACGCCAGCGCCAGCGCGCGCTCATCCAGCGCGTAGCGGGCCTTCACCGATGGGACATGCACGCCCCAGACGCCTGCGACGAATCCCAGATTCGCAAACTGGGCGTGGGTGGCCCACCGTGCGCGCGACAACGCGATGCCGGATGCGTTCAGCTGACTGGTCCCGTGCTGCTCGATGCTTTGCGTCACCAGTAGACGTGGAGGAGGGGCTGAGGGGGTGGTTGCACGAATCTTCATACATCGGCAGATTCGTGCAAGTGTACGCGACCAGAATCGACTAGCTTGTGCGCCATGGCTCATCCCAAGACCCAATCAGGCACCACGGCGGACGATAGCCCGCGCTTTGCCCAGGAGCGCCAGGCGCGCATTGCGGCCACGCTTCGTGAACAGGGGCGCGTTGAGGTATCGGCACTCGCGTCGGAGTACGGTCTCTCGGAAGACACGATCCGGCGCGACCTGCGACTGCTCGCATCGCGCGGCCTGGTGCAGAAGACACACGGCGGCGCTGTCGCGCTCTACACCACCGCACTGCCGATGGCGCAGCGCGTGGATGTCCGCGCCACGTCGAAGCGAGCGATTGCGCGTGCGGCGGCCGAGCGTGTCAACGCACATCAGGCGCTGTTCATTGACGGTGGCAGCACCGCACTGGCGCTGGCGCAGATTCTTGCGTCGCCCGACGCGCCTCGTCCGCTGACGATCATCACACCGGCATTCGATGTGGCGGCGCTGTTCGCGAACGATCCCACCGTACAGCTCGTGCTCGCCGGTGGCACATGGGCGCATGAGACGCGGGAATTCTTCGGGGATCAGGCGCAGGCCACGATCCGCGCACATCGCGCCGACTGGGCGTTCCTTGGTGCGTGTGCACTGCATCAGCGAGCGGGACTCACATCGACACTCTCGGGTGACGCGCAGGTGAAGCGGGCAATGATCGAGTCGGCCGCAGCGTGCGCAGTGCTGGCCGACGCGACGAAGCACGACATGGTCGCACCGTACGCCGTGGCTGACCTGCGCGAGATCGATCTCGTGATCACGGATGCCGCGCCGAACTGGCTTGCCGGCGCCGTGCGAGAGGTGGTTCGGGCGGACTGAGGTCGCCCGCGCTGCAGCGTGATTCGTCGCGACGAGCGCACTGCGAGTGACGTCGCCCGAGAGTTCCTCATTTTTGCGGAGGTGTGACATGGCGTTCCTGACAACGAGCAGCACACCGCCCGTGCGCTTGTACTACGAGGACCACGGTGCCGGGCGACCGGTGGTTCTGGTGCACTGCTGGCCGAGCAGCCTGCGCGTGTGGGACCGTCAGGTCGAAGCACTCTCGGCAGCCGGATTTCGCTGTATTGCGTATGATCGCCGTGGTTTTGGACAGTCCGAACATGCGGCCGCCGGCTACGACTACGACACGCTCACGGCGGACCTGCACGATCTCATCTCGACGCTCGACCTGCGCGATGTGGTGCTGATCGGATACAGCATGGGCGGCGGCGAAGTCGCGCGGTATCTGAGCCACCATGGCAATGACCGGATCGCGAAGGCCGTGCTGCTCTCCACCGTGCTGCCCTTCCCGTTGCAGACCGCCGACAACCCGGATGGCGTTCCGATGGCGGTGTATGACGGGCTGATCGCAGCGATCGGGCATGACCGCGCGGCGTTTCTGGATGGCTTCAGCCGCGGATTCTGCAACTGGTCACCGGACGGCGGTGCCGAGGCCGATGCGATGCGGGAACAGGTGGTGCGTCTCGCCTCGCAGGCATCGCTGACCGCGACGATGGAATGCGTGCGTGCGTTCGGCACCACTGATTTCCGTGCGGATCTTCGCACGATCACGATCCCGGTGCTGGTGGTGCACGGCACGGCGGATCAGATCGTGCCGTATGAAGGGTCGAGTCAGAAGGCGGCGGCGATGCTGCCAACCAGCCGGACGGTGCTGATCGATGGCGCGGGACATGCGTTGGCCATGACGCACGCAGACGAGGTGTCGGCGGCGATCGTGGAGTTTGCCCTGGACTGAGCGGAAGCGGGGCAACGCCTTCAGTACATCGCGCTAGATCTGCCCCACCGCCCGCTCGGCCGCGAGTACCGCACCCTCCAGATAGCCTGGATGTTCGC
>JANMNM010000132.1:0-21446 GCA_031373905.1 Gemmatimonadaceae bacterium
CCCAAGACGGACCTGATGATCGTCGGGCACACCGACGCGGTCGGGGCGAGTGAGTACAACCAGGCTCTCTCGCAACGGCGTGCCACGGCTGCGGCGAACTATCTCGAGGCACAAGGCGTGAGCACCACGCGACTGAAGGCAGTGGGGCGCGGTGAGAAGGAGCCGCTGTCAGCGAATGACACCGAAGGCGGTCGGCAGGGCAACAGGCGTGTCGAGATCGCGATCTACGCGAATTCCGCAGCGCAGACACCCTGATACGGTGAGCACCGCCGCTGGCGTGGCGCGTCCAATCACCGGCGAGTGCGGGTGGTTGGCAGCTCGCGATCCAGTCAGCACGCCGGTGAATGCGCGCCGCAGGCTGGTGTGCCTGGGTTCCACAGACGGTGTCGTCCGATAGGGCTCGCAGAGGTCGTGGGGTGGCGCGGCTACCGCACTGCTGCGTCAGATGTCGCAGCAGGCATTCGGAACTCTCACGAGTTCGAGGTCGCGTCAACCTGCTGTGCGATATTCGGGACGCGAAGCGATGCGTGGTCAACGCTGAGCGTGTTTGGACGGCATTCTCCAGACGATCGACGCGCAACGAGCAATGCGCAGTCTTCATGACTGGCGCCGGCGTCGGCAATCCCGGTGGACTCTCGAGCGATGCAGTCGGAACGATCGCCAACTCGACGGGTGAGGGTGCCCGCTGCGACGGTGGGCATCGAGGATCTGATCAACCGTGGGTGTGGCTTCCGTGCAGGTCGCCCGTGGGCAATATCACATCGAGACTATCAGGACATCCTGGTCTCGATTCAGGCCGTGCCCGAGCCGGCGACGATAGTACTGCAGTGCGTCGGCCTCGCGGCGCTTGCCGTTGCGGCAAACCGTCGGCGGACAGCGCCGCGCGTTGCGTGAGCAAGAGAGGGGCGGCTGTCAGGTGACAGCGCCCCTCTCGCAATCGCACGACAGCCGAGCCCACACACGCCGGCGCGGGGTGCCGTGTGCTCTGGATGCGCCGATACCGCCCGGCGCATCCGGCAGCTCGACTGTCCTACTTCCGAATGATCAGGTTGTTCACCACACGGTAGTCCGGCGCCTTCGACTTCGCGATCTCGACTGCCAACACACGATCCGAATCGGACGGTACCGTGCCATTGAGGGTGACTGTCTTCGTGTCCTTGTTCGTGTCGACGTTGATCCCGGTTGCCTTCAGGCGCGTGTCGGCCAGCAGCGCAGTCTTCACGTCGGCCGTCTCCATCGCAGCGCCAACGGTGGTCTTCGCGTCCTGGACCGCGTTCGCGGTCGCATCCCCAGCCTTGTCGGTTGCGGCAGCCGCCTGATCACCGGCCTTCTCCGCGTCCTTCTCGACGCCCTTTGCGGTATTGCTACAGGCCGCTGCAAAGGCAAGCAAGCAGGACATGGCGAGCATATGTGTACGACTCATTGATGTCTCCCTGGAATCGGATGCGTTCGGTTTGAGTGCGGTGCGTCGTGCACAGCGCTGACTCGTGCGTCTCAACGGTCGAGATCGCAACCCTCAAGAGGGCAAGAATCGTGCGCCGTGGTCCGATTCTCCCGACGTCCACGGCCCAGTACGCTCGCACTCGCACGCCAGATGCGTTGCGGTGCAAGGCTGACGGTAGTCGCATGGCGTCCTTCAGAGGCCTGCCATGCCGCCGATTGCATGACGAAAGTTCCTTGAGATCTTCCTTGCTGCGCTGCCGCTGCCACCGCTCAGCCGCGACACGCAGCTGGCGCACCCGTTGCGCTCGTCACGCGCGTCGGAGTCGGCACAGGTCCGTGCGGGAACGGGTCGCGGTAGAGTGCACACGACGCTGCGCGTCAGTACGATCGAGTTCAACGTGACATCTGCTCATACCGGCGGCGACCATGCTCGCGATCGAGATTACAAATCGCGGCCGAGGCGGAGTCGAAGGGCAACGCGATTCGGGTACCGGCCCCCGCATTCTGGCGGGCGCACGGCATCGCGTTTCTCGGACCGCCTGTGCCGGTGTGGCGTAGGTCGTGTGTTCTGTTCTGCGTCGCGTGCCGAAGGGCAAGTATTCGGTCTGGATCGTGCTGCGCGAGACCGGCGACTGGACAACGGTGCTCGATCCGAACTGGCGCATCTTTGACGTGGATCCGCCGGATTCGAATGCGATACAGATTCGCGTGAGCACGCCAATCAGTCAGGCGCCACTCATGGAAGCGCTGACGTGGTCAATGCCGGAGTTGACCGAGGCCGGCGGGCTCCTGGCGATGCAGTGGGGCACGACGCGCGCGACGCTCAGGGTGGAAGTCACGCCGACGCTGGAGGTGACGATGCCGGAGGCAGAGGCGCAGCCACCTCTCGGCCGCAACGAGTATCGTCTGGCGAAACCGGCCCCGGGGGGCTGCGCCGGTGCGTGCGTTCATCGTGACGTACGAGAACAGAACGCTCGAGGCGCGTTGGGAACCGAACGACGACTACGTCCAGACGTTCGCGCTCATTCGCGTGTTGCCGGACATCTTCACTCCGGGCAGTTACGACGACCACGGCACGGTGTCCGACGTGTTGCGTCCGGACATGACGTTCCCGCGTGTCGCCGGGCAGCCAAACACGTTCACCGTGCGGCTCGACGATGACACACTGGAGGCAGCCGGGACCCGGAAGCCGTAGTTCAGTCGAACCGGCCGGGATGCGGCATTGTGGTGCGGTGGGGTCAGGGCCGGAGAGCTGACCCCACCGTCGTTCGCCGTCAGCCGGGCTGACCGCCGCCACCACCTCCACCGCCACCACCACCACCACCGCCACCACCACCGCCCGGCGTGACGCTGTGATAGCACATCACGACGTGACTGACCATCGCCGGCGCACCGCTCGCGTTGAACGGCGATGCAAGCGCGCTGTCGGTGAAGAGGCCGTTGTAGGAGTAGACGCTGTACCGCGGGCCACCCTTCACCACTACAGCAAGCACCCCGATGGTGTTGCCCACCTTCCATTCGAAATTCGTGCCGTCGCTGCCGTAGACACCGACCGGGCCGAAGGCGAGGCCACCGTCGGCGAGCGCGGCGAGCGGCGGCGTATCCATCTTGTAGCCGACAGCATCACTGATGCCGGTGAGCTCGACACAGGCGCGGTTGATGCGATCCGGGCCGGCGGTCACAATGTCGATCACGTTGCCTCCGTACACGATCGGCACGACGCCGGCGTTCGACGTCTGTGCCCCGACGTCCAGCGGCGTGCTCAGACTGAGTGCCAGCTGGCTTTCGCCAGCGACTCCCGTGGTCTGATCAGCGCCGCACGCGGTGAGCGTGCCGAGCACCAGTGCGGACGCGACCACGGCGCGCGTCCTGTGACCAGTGAACCTGTTCGCCATTCCGTCTCCCATTCGAGTGTGGACCAACCCCTGCGGCTGGCGACGCGCAACCATCGAGTCCGTCACAAGAACGGAAGGCGCGGTGTGTGCCCCCGGGCAGCCGCTGCGTGTCAGGCACGCAGACCGGCGTTCGTCCAGGGCATCCCGCTCTGACAAGCGCCCCGACAAGCGTCCTGGCAAGCGTCCTGGCAGGCGTCGTGACAGCGGCAGCGTCACTCCTCGAGTTGAACGATGACTCAACTGCTCCGCACATGGCCCGTCCCCCTGACGACCGGCGAACAGTGCATTGATGCCGCCATGCGCCTCTTCTGGGAGAGGAGCGCGTTCGCAGGTGCGTGCGGTCGGTTCCGGAGCGCGGAACGGCTGCCCGGTGGTGAAACGAACGACGAGGGAGATCTCGATCGTGTCGGCCACACCAGTGGCGTGGCCGACATCGATGGGTCAGTGTGGCAAGTTCGCTCTCGACTATACCGGCGAGCGCGGTCGGACATAGGTGATTGCGCTGCCCTGCTCACGGCCGATGGATCACGCCGGATCGTACAAGAACATGTACGAGCTCAGGCAGGCTCCGGTGGCCGTGGCACAGCAGAGTGCGCCCATCGTGTCAGCGATATTGGCGAGCTACCGCATCCCGCCAGAGATGCTGCGACGGAAACTCGCGCCGGCCACGGCGCCAGTTGTCCGGCCTTCGACGTCGGGTCGTGGCGGCTGAACACCAGGCGCTGATCAGCAAGCGACGCTGGTCGGAGCCGTGTGCTTCGACCACGTGGTGCTGCGCGAGACGCCGCGGTACCAGCTGCCGCAGAAGTGCGGAGGCACCGCGCCGGACCCGCGCGAACTCGGCTCTCGTCGCAGCTGCCGCGTCGCGTCCGGATCTGGGAGACGGCGCCCTCGCGAGCGGGGAAGTGCGCGGAGACAGCTCCCCAGAACACTCACCCCGCTCACCATCTGCCGTGAACCGCTCGTTACTTGATCGACGCCATCTCGAACACGAACCGATACGTCACATGTCTCTTGAGCGTCCGCTCGTGCGCGGCGTTGATGCCTTGCTTCGGGCTGCGCTCGATGTCCGGAGTGATGCTGAGTGCGCCGGAGAGGGGGAGCATCTCATCTGTCTCCGTGAGGCCGCCGATCAGCGATCCTGCCATGTTGTTGCGGCCGAAGCTGAGGCCCATGACGTTCGGCGATGGGTGCGGCGTGGCGGGGGCGCCGACGATCACCACGGTCCCATCACGCTTCAGCATGCCGATGAAAAGAGCGGCCGGCGCGAGTGAGTGGCGTACAGCGGCGCATCGTTCGGATCGGCGACGCTCACCGCGTGCCCGAGCGCCTCGAGATGGCGGGCCACCCACTCGCTCCCGGTGCTCGCCTCGAGCACGATGCGTGCCCGCGGTCGCTCACCGAACACGACGGTGAACCGCTCCCGACTGGTCGCGATCCGGCGGTCGGTGATGGTGCCGTCGTCCGCCCTGATGGACAGCTGACGCTCGCGCTTGTGCGGATTCTGGCCTATGATCTCTCCGTTGGTTGGCCTCCCGGTATCCGCCCCGTCGCCAGACGGTGAGCGCGTGGATAGTGGTGGAGCAGCGGGTGTCTCCACGGTACCGTCGAGGCTCAGCCGCCGCTTCCCACCAACGATCCTGTGCTATCCCGACGGCCACGAGAGGGAGGAGCCATTTACGACGTATTGATTTTACACCAGCGTCCGCTGAACGTGCATTGCGCCGCTGCGCGCGCGAGTATCTCGAGTATCTCTCGTGCGACACTTGCCCGGCTGTCGGGGCCCGTGTCCATCGTTGCGTTGTGTGGCGTTTTCGTTGTGTCATCAGGATTCGGCCGTGCCGATGCCTGCACGACAGCCGCAGTCTTTCTCCCCGACCGCGCAAATGCAAATGCCTGAGTCGACTCACAGCAATGAGCCGGCGCACTCCGCGCCGACCGAGCCACTTGTCGCGACGGAGGACGATGTCCGCAACCTGAAGGCGGAGCGGCTTCGGCAGGAAATCGACAAACTCCAGCGCGAGCGGGATGTCTTTTCGAGGGACGTCTTTCAGCGTTCAGCGGTCTGGGGCGCGGTTGCACCGCTGCTCTCCGCCCTGACGCCGCTGATTGCCATCGTGTCGCTGGCGGTCGGATGGTCGACGGAAGCGTCAAAGCGGGACTACGAGCAGTTCTATTCGCAAATGTCGCTGCTGACGTCGGAGGGGCAGGTTGCGAAGCAGAAGTCCGCATTGATCACGCTCACGCCGTACTGGAGGGACTCCAGGTATCGCACGGAGCTGCGACGAGTGGTCCTCGAGCAGATGCTCACGGATCGGTCGGATGAAGTGCGTCGACTGATGCTTGCGGAGCTGTTGCGCGACTCAAGCAGCATCGACGAGGAGTTGCTGTCCACCATTGGCGAGCGCAATCGCGACATCGCACGGCAATACCGGCTTCGAGTCGGTTCGGACCGGTTTCATTCGGCGGTGTTCGCGTCGACGGCCGGCCTGCCTTTTCTTCAGGCGTTCGCGGCGGATTCGCTGACACAGCAGATCGCGCACAGTCTCGTATGGGCGGTTCGCGTGTTGGTGCGTGCGTTGAACGAGTATCCCGGCGAAGTGCCTGCCATCAATCTCGACGGCGTCATGCTGTCGATTCCCGTGTGGCGCGTGGAAGCAGGGGACACGCTGCTGCGAAATGAAGACGACGAACTGCTGCGTCCCGGCATTTCATTTCGCGGCACACGGTTGCGCGGTGCGCAGCTGGCGACCGTTCGGCTCACGAACGCCACGTTGATCGACGTCGTGCTCGATTCGGCACTGCTGTGTGGCGCCGTGGTTGAGGGCGCGCGTGTGAGCGGTTCATCCAGCGCGCGAAACCTCGATACGCGACTGAAGATCGCCATTCTCGAAAAGGATGCATCGCGGCCAACCTTCGAGGCGACGGCGTGTGGTCCTGTCACCCTGCGCGACAGCCAGATCAGCGCGAGCGATCTCTCGATCAACTCGTTCAGCAGTTTGCAGATGGAGCGGAGCTCGATTCAGCTCACGAACAGAGGGTCAACCGACTGCGCGGGGAACTCGCCGTCCGCGCCATGCGCGGAGGACCACGCTCTCGTGCAAAGGCCGCCGGATGGGCGCGATCTCAACATGGTATTGCAGAAGGAGAAACGATGAGCACCGATATCACAGTCAGGCAATCAAGCGCGTCACGTCGACGTACTGCGCGCAGCGTATTCCTGCCTCTGCTTCTTGTGGTGTCAACAACCAGCACGGGCCGGCGCGACGCTGTTGCCCGAGTTGCATCGAACGATTCTCCAGCCCATGCGACTGACAGTTCGATCGCGCACAAGCTTACGCGAAATGACCCATGCAGCACGCGCAGCGCAGAAAGGGTGTGCGCACTGAGCCGAGCCAAGCTACCCGTCGCCCGGGGGCTCAGTGGTGCTGAGGCCCCGGGCGACGGGCAGCCTTCGCGCGCCATACTCACAGCCGCGAAGGAACGGTTCGCTACACAGCCGGCCGTCGAAACCTTCGCGATCGCCCTCAGGTTCAGGCCGCGCGACGAGCTGCTGGACGATGTTGCCAGGAATGAGCTTTCGAAACGAATTCGGGAGTTCACGAGCGAATACAGACCGGGCGCACGAATGACGATATTGGCGCTCCCGGATACATCAGCCGTCGAGAGAGGAACGTCGTGTGACGACTCCAGTCCGGCGCCCAGGACTGACGGATGTGTAGTCAGCTGTGATGCCGGTCGACGGCCGCTGTTGATTCGACGCGCGTGTACCGTACGACTGTTCTTCAATGAGAAGAGTCCCGAAAACTTCTGGGAGAAGATCTCAACGGCGATCGCGCCAGCGCTGACACCGACGCCAGCAGCGACATCGAAATTGGATGTGCCGCCGCGAAAGCCGCACGCCGAACCGCCATTAACCACTCGCGATGGTCCGCTGATCCGATTCAAGCTGCGGATCATGGCGCCGCTGCACTGAACTGCGGTGCTGCATGATCGCGAAGCGTGCGGCTCCAGCGCGCGACGAATAAGGAACAACCCCATTCGCCCCTCACCATGAGGGTTCCATCGCCACCCTGACCCGCGGTTCGAACCGCGTACTCGCCGCACCGCGCGCGCGTCATTCGTGCTACGGTTCACACCCGCGTTACCGGTGATCCCGAACATCGATCCGCCGAGCAGCGCGCCGCTGGCTGCCACGCGTAACGTGCTGATCACCACGCCTTCAAAAATCGTTGGCCACGTGGACCAGTCGAGGATCCGGGCGCTCTCCATCGCGATGTCCGACCGCCTCGGGACCGAACTCTCGGCACAGGCCGCCGAGGTGCTCGGACGCCACGGCTACCGCGCGCGCGTGAACGAAGTCGGACATGTGGCGATCGCGCTCGCGTAGACGAAACGCGTCCTCGTGGCGATATCCCCGCAGCACGGCGGAGACACCCGTACGCGACGAGGTCCAGTGTGACGCGCACGTGACGGTGGCGCGCGGGCTCGACGAGTTCGTCGCGATCGACTTGGATGGGGGCCCGACATGGGCCGCTCTCCGTCACCTACGGCTGGCTCCCCGCAGCACCACGTGTGAACTGGCGCGCCTGCAGGCGCTCGACTGAGCGCACGTCGTGCGTCGGCAGGTAGACGGTCGGGAACTCGCGCACGAACTCGCCGATTGCACGAATGGTTTGCAGGGCCTCCGCTTCATCGGGCGAGACCCCATCCACGGCTTCCTCGAGCAGCGTTTCCTCGGCGTATGTGGCGTCACCGGCGAGGAAATAGTACACGCCGTCGGACTGCACGATGACCGACGCGTGACCCGGCGTGTGTCCTGGTGTCGGCACGACGCGGATGCTGCCGTCAGCAGTGATTCGCTGCGACTGCGGAAAAGGGCCGATTGGATCGTCTGCGAACGTATAGCTCTGCGGCGCGAACCACGATGGCCAGCGGTGCCGCAGGTATCCGCGGGCAATTCCCGCGTCGCCCTGCGCATTCTGCCACTCGCGCTCGTGCACCAGGATCGTGCTCTCCGGAAAGTGATGCAGCCCACCGCTATGGTCGGTGTGCAGGTGGGTGAGCAGCACGCTGCGCACGTCGCGCGGCGCGAAACCCGCGTCGGCGAGCCGCGCGCCGATTTCCTCTTCCGGCGTCACCTGCACACGCAATGCATACTTGTAATACGGATGGGCCTCCGGATAGTACCCCGGCTCCATGGCGCGCGCGGTCTCACCGGTGTCGACGACGAAGACGCCATCGGGATGCACAATGGCCCATGCGAGAATGGGAAGCGGCGGCGTCCACGTCGGATCGGCGAAGATGTTCGCCATGCGTTCAGCGCCATGCCCGACAGCACGCGCCTGACTGGGCTTGATGAGCGCCGTCCCGGTTTGCATCGGCACGATCTGCAGCGTCATGGTGCACCCGAAGCAAGGGATACGTTCCCCAATCCCATCCGCGCCTGTACCGCGATGAAGCGCGGCTCGTTGCGGAGGGAGTCGAGAATTGGCTCGATCGCGATATAGCTCATCCGATAGCTTCGCTCCTCGGCGCCACGTTCGATCCAGTCGAGTGCGGACTCGCGGTCGCCGAGTCCGAGGTAGACCAGCGACCGATTGTAGGCCGACGAATACCCGACCTCGGCGCGACGGTCCATCTCAGCGAGCACGGCGAGCGCCTCGTCGTGGCGACCGAGCAATCCATACGTGTGGCCAAGTCCGCCGAGGGATGCGGGATACTCGTTCAGCGCTGAGAACTGGGTCAGCGCATCGTCCACGCGATGGGCGGCGAGAAACGCGAAGCCGAGGAACGAGTGCAGGACCTTGAAGCCCGGCTCCATCTCGATCGTGAACTGCAGCTGATGGATCGCATCGTTGGTGCGACGCCCGTGGTACGCCACCCAGCCCACCAGCGCGCTGAAGATCGGCGACAGCGGGTCGAGCTCCTGTGCACGGGCAATCGCATCCCGAGCGCGTTCGTGACGCCCGCACGCAGCATGCACGAGCGCGTAATACGCATGGGCGAGCGAATATCGCGGGTTGAGCGCCAGCGCCTGACGCAGGGAATCCTCCGCCTGTCGCCACTCCCAGGAGTAGTGCGCCCGGGCGCAGCCGAGTGCCGTGTGCGCTTCAGCCAACGTTGTATCGAGCGACAGCGCACGCTCGGCGGCGGCGATCACCTTCGGAAAGGCGTCCTTGGGCGGAAGGTGCTCGTAGGCACCGAAGGAATTGAACGCATCGGCAAGGCCCACGTACGGCATCACGTAGAGCGGGTCCAGTTCCAGCGCCTGCCGGTAGCATTCGACAGCCCGCTGCAGCCCGTCACCTTGGCGGCGTGCCCAGAAGTGGCGACCACGCAGGTAGAGCTGATACGCCTCGACATTGGACGTGGTGTGCGGCACGAGCGACGGCCGCGACCGCGACAGCGTCACGCTGAGTGAACTCGCCACAGACCGGGCGATGTCGTCCTGCACCGCGAAGATGTCGGCGCTATCGCGGTCGAATGACTCGGACCAGAGCTGGACGCCGTCGGCGGTGCCGATCAATGTCGCCGTAATGCGCAACCGCATGCCGATCTGTTGTACCGTTCCTTCCAGCGTGGCGGCGACATCGAGTTCCCGCCCGATAGTGCGCGCGTCGACCGCGCGCCCTTTGTACGCCATCGCCGAGCTTCGAGACGCGACGCGCAATCCCGGCAGGCGAGCCAGCGTCGCCCGCAGGTCTTCCATCATGCCATCGCAGAAGAACTCCTGATCCTTTGCCTGACTCAGGTCGGCGAAGGGGAGCACGACAATGGAGCCGACCGGCGACGCTGCCTCGCCACGGCGCACCGGCGCCACCCATTCAGGCCCCGAGAGTCCCTGCGTGTCCGCGATGCGATTGACCGGGTTGTCTGCCAACGCGACCCCAGCATTCGGTGTGGCAGGTCGCGTCGCGGCGTCGAGCGCCGTGATCATCGCCAGCGCACTGGAAAACCGGTCGTCAGGACTCTTGGCGAGTGCACGCGTGATGACCCGTTCGAGCGCGGCGGGGACATCGCCACGAAGCGCGCCGGTCGCCGGGATTGGATCCGCCACGTGCTTCGACATCAGTCGCATCGCGTTGTCCCCGGAGTACGGCGGCGCACCCACCAGCATCTCGAACAGTACGCATCCAAGGCTGTAGAGATCACTCCGTCCATCGATCAATTTGTCTGCCGATGCCTGCTCCGGGCTCATGTAGCGCGGCGAGCCGACCACATGCCCGCTTTGCGTCACGTCGCCCGAGGTGCTCGCGCCCAAGGCCCGGGCGATGCCGAAATCGGCCAACAGCGGATGACTTCCCGCGAGCAGGATGTTCTCCGGCTTGACATCGCGATGGATGAAACCGCGGGCGTGCGCGTAGCCCAGGGCGTCGGCAACACCGCGAGCGATCGAGATGGCGTCGGCGATCGGGAGCTCGTGGCTGCGCTCCAATCGCCGTCGCAGCGATTCGCCGTCGACGAACGGCATGGCGTAAAAGAGGACTCCGTCCACCTCGCCCGAGTCAAAGAGTGGGAGGATGTTGGGGTGTGTCAGGCCCGCGGCGATGCGCACCTCGCGCGCGAAGCGATCGGCGCCGATCGACGCCGTGAGCTCCGGGTGCATCACCTTGAGCGCGACACTTCGGCCGTGTCGACGTTCGGTAGCCAGATACACGGTGGCCATTCCCCCGCGCCCGATCTCACGGATGACCTCGTACCGGGGCGCGAGGGCAGCGACGACCGATTGCAGGCGCCGAGTGTCCGCGTTCGAATCCGTCCGACTCATTCGTGGCAGCCGGTCAATGCCACCCGGGAGGAGTTCCGGGGCATGCAGGAGAATCGCATCACACGCAATATGCGGCGAGGCGCGTTGGCGACCAGATTCGTGGCGCAATCACGAGCACTGGGCAGCCATCGGCGCGTCGTTGGTTTCGGCGTCGATGACATTGCGCCCGGGCGATCCAGGTGGCTGGCAACCCGTTCTGTACTGGAGCTCGCCACGCGCAGGATGCGGGCCGCCGCCCCGCGGCGGAAAGAGTCTCGGCCGACGTACTCCCGTGCGGGTTGTCGAGGTGCCGTCAGCGATCGATCCTCTACGGTGACTCGACGATCCGAAGCGGCTGCGCTGGGGGTTGTCGCGACCTGCCTCGTGCGGTCTTCGAGCGTTTCGTAGTAGACCGCGCCGTAGCCGCGCGGTCCGTCGTGTTCAGCCCAGACATGAATGCGGTGCCGTGTACGGGAATGCCCCACGCAGTCAAGGCCGACATTTGCCGATTGAATCATGTGAAGAGTGTGTTTTCGGTGCAGTGCCATTGCTCCCCGTTCGTGCCACGGGTCACGCCAGCTGCAACGCCGGACGACCATCTCGGGAGACTCGCTCTTGCGTGCCATTTTCATCGCCTCAAGGGCTGGGCGCCGCTTTTCGCCAATCGCCGGGCTCTTCATCGTGTCCCTCGTCACGGCGTGCATAACAGAGCCAGCCTCGGATCCAGTTGCCGATCGCCCACGCGGCGCACTGCCGGTCGAGACGCTGACGGTGGCCTTTGCGCCTGCCGTCCCGAAGCCCATCACCCGGCGAACACCGGCGCCAGTCGCCACCGATTTGTCGCTCGAACTCAGGGTGGCAGTCAGAGTGTTCGCGGAGTGGGCGGTGCATCGTATGCCACCATGCTGGTCGGTGAGCTGACATGGTCACGAAAGGGACGGTGGGCGCCCGGCATTTCGATTGGCGCCGATCGCGCCAGCGGCATCGGCGCCGAATTCGACGCGACCGCGCAATGGCGCATTGGTCGGCACCTGCGCATGGACGGTGGTGCCGCGCGCTTCGCCCCGGTCAGTTCATGCGTGACACGGGCGCCGCGCGGCCTTACACGTGGGCCTATACGTCGCTGACGACCACGTTCCCGCATGCCCTCCCCTTCGCGGGTGCACTGTGGTGTTGTGACTCTCACGCTGCCAGCCGAGTACCGTGCTGCCACCAAAAGCGCCCGTCGGAGCAGCCTTCCCGAGCGAACCGGGCTGCCGTTGACGGTGTAACTGGCCGGCCTTCCGAAGGATGGACGCACCGTCGAGGTTGGATGTTGTCTCACCTCCGGAACTGATGAGTCAATTCGCGATTCGTGTCTTGCCTGGTGCGCAGTCGCGCCGGTTCAGGATTACTGCATCTGCTGCTGGAACGTGATCTCGATGAATTCCCGCGGTCACGTGATGGCCACGAGGAACGTGCCCGACAGGATGCGCTCGAGGATGTCTTCTGCTTCGTCGTCTGGGCGAGACCCACGTACACGCCGATGGGGTCCTCGCACGGTGCCGCAGTATGCGCGACCATGACGGGCGTTGCGCGTCGCGAGAAAGCAACGACGGCTCGCGCGGGCCACGACACATGGCTCAGCACCGGGGCTCGTCCGGCATCAAAGGCGACGCGGGGAACGCGCAAGTCCTGACGTGACCGCGCCACATGTCGCACGAAAAACGTAGAAGAAAACCGACATCCGAGCTCATCAGCACCATGCATCTCCATCTGTCACAACGAGTTAGCGTTTCTATGCGGTGGCATCGATTGTGCTGCGATTGAAAAAGATTCACATTTACTCATCTCTCGGAGACTCAAGAAATGGCACAGTTCCGATTCAGCGCGGCGAGGATTGCCGCATTGTGTGTGCTCTCCGCATTTGTGGGGGCCTGCACCGATTCATCGGTTGGGACTACCGAACCCAGCATCTCGCTTGCTGTGGCCGTACCGAGCCCGTCGACACTGATCGTGCCGATCGGTGATCCGGGGAGCTTCACCAACAACATCGTGGCCAACAACAGCGGTCGCGCGGCCACGGAGTTCTGGGACAATACGTCGGCGGACTTGGCGACCGTCGAGGCTTGCAACATCGGCTTCTGGGCGACCGGCGGCCTCGTTGGCGATTGCAAGAACGAAACCGCCGGCTCGGACGCCAGGCAGGGCGGGTTCTCGACCTACTTCGGCGACGGCCCAGGAGCGCGCGATGCCGCCGGGTTCATGTTCAAGGGCGGCTACGAATACAAAGTCACCCTGAAGGGCGCCTATCACGGCGACCCCAGTGAAGTCGGCTGGTTCACGAAGAGCGGCAGCGTCTACACGCTCAACCCGATTCCCGCCTGGGGCAGTTCCACGCTCGACTTCGCAGTGGTCATCAATTCGGCGGCAGACTGGGGCTTCTACGTCAAGAACTCCTTCAATTCAACCGGTGGTGGCTGCGTGGGCACTGACACGTACTGCTCCGATGCCACCGGTGGATTCACCGCGCTGCCGGGACAGCAGTTCGCGTTGATGCTCGACGCCGCCAAGACCAGGTATCTGGTCGGCGTCGAAGACAACAAGCTCGAGTTGCTGCCGAACGGACAGCAGCGGGACTCCGACTACAACGACTACATCTTCTGGGTCGACCCGACGCCGGTGCAGTCGGGCGGTGGACAGGGCTGCTCGCCGGGCTACTGGAAGAACCACAGCGCGTGGCCGGCACCATACACTCAGAGCACGCTGTTCGGCTCGGTTTTCGCGAACGCCTTCCCAGGGAAGACGCTGCAGCAGGTGCTTTCGCAGGGCGGTGGTGGCCTGAATGCGCTCGGACGCCAGACGGTCAGCGCACTGCTGAACGCCGCATCTCCCGGAGTGAGCTTTGAACTGACGACGGCGCAGGTGATCTCCAAGTTCAATGCAGCATACGCCAGCGGCGTGTACGAGCCGACGAAGAACGAGTTCGAGGCCCTGACCGACGTGAATGGCCGGATCTGCCCGCTGAACTGACGTCGCGGTGTGAAATGATGTGGTGAGCAGCGCCCGCGCATCGCATGCGATACGCGGGCGCTGTTTTGCATCTTTGCATCAGTCGCCGCGCGGCATGACGGTGCGATGATGCTGCGCGCTCTTGCATCCGCTACTTGCGGTGGTTGTCTCACTACCATTCGCGCTGCGTCCGCGCCTCCTGGCGAGACTTGGCTTGCCGCCCTTTCCGCGGGGCTGTTCGCCATTGACCCCTCGTGGATTACCCACTGGCTTGCTGTCAGGTGGATGCGGTGAGGTGGATGCGGTGGATGCGGTGACAGTGCACTCATCTCCGTTTTGTGGTGAGTGCAGTGACACTGTGCGGGGCCTGACGACGCGAGCGTTCGTGCGCTCTTGAACCGCGCGTTTCCCGTGGACCCGTCGCTCTCTACGTGGTGCGTCGGATTGCTGCACATCGGACCACTGATACAGCAACACTTGCGAGCGAATGCATGGAGCCCGTGTGCGATCACGGATACGTGAGTGTCACCGAGATCATCGAAAGCACTCAATGAGTGCACTGTCACCGCCCAAAAATGAGTGCACTGTCACCGCCCAAAGCCAACCTGCTCAATCGAGAAGCGGGCGCGAAAGTGATCGGGTTCTCGAGCGAGTTCGGCGCGGGATGGGTGGCCGCGAATCTGATCCCTTCCGCCGAACAGCTCACCGCAGACGGTAAGCCGCTGCACGAGTTGGTGTGGAGCTCGGGCAGCAGCGTGCCGTTTCCGCACTGGATCACGGTTGACTTCGGTCAGCGGCGGTGGCTCACCACTTTCGTGTTCAACAATGCGCTGAGCGAGGAGCCCGACCATCCCGGGATCTCGGCGCGACTGGTGGAACTGCACGTGGGTGACACGCCCGCGGCACTGCGGAAAGTGGCCGGCTTCGAACTGCAGAAGAACACCAGCGATCAGGCGGTGCAACTCGCACCAGTGGAAGGGCGGTTCGTGCAATTCGTGGTGCGCAGCAACTGGGGGCATCCGTGGAATACCGAGATGGGCGCCAGCATGGCGTTTGATGACGGTAGCCGTCCAGGCAACCTGGCGACAGCGCTCCGCAACGGCGGGCGGGCCGATGTGTATGGCCCCTACTTCGATTTCGCGAGTGCCGTGCTGCGCGCCGAGAGCCGTAACGCCATCGACGAAATCCTCGCGCGGCACACGGCCAACCCAACTCGCGCGCTGCGAATCGAGGGCCACACGGATACCGTGGGCGGCGACGCAGCGAACCAGCGGCTGTCCGAGCAGCGCGCCGCAGCCATTGTTGCCGCGCTCGTGACGCGCGGCGTGCCGTCAGCCAGGCTGTCAGCGGCTGGCTTCGGCAGTGCACGTCCCGTCGCCAGCAACGCCACCGACGCCGGCCGGGCGCGGAACCGTCGTGTCAGCGTCGTCGTGCAGCCATGAGCATCGTGGTGGCGTCGCTGCTCGGCGCGGTGATGGTCATGCAGCCTGCGCCAGTCCCTCACCGAACGTGCGAGCGTGGATGCTGGCACGATTCTGTAACTCGATGGTACCCGCCGACGGGCTGCGTCGCCCGATGGCGATGACAGCGGACTGCGAGCCGCTGCCAGGACTTCGATGAAACCGGCGGGCGTCTGGTGCAGTAGTGTGCCCCATGCACGTGGCACTCACGCACCCAGAACGGCGTCAGCTCGCCGCACTCTCCGAGGCTTTCGTGTCACCACTGGCCGCGTCGCGAGCCGAAGCGTGGCGCGAAGCGGTGGACGCGGGCTTGCGACAGGCGTTCGGGTGTGATCATGTCATGTTCGTCGCCGCGGAAGGTGGCCGCGCGGTGTTCCGGTCGCCGTCCATCGACACGGGCGTGCTGAGTTTCTTCAGCGATCTCACCGCCCCCGACCCGCACACGGGATTGTTCGCCAGCAAGGATCCGGTGGTGGACACATGGTTCCGCGCACGACGCGCCGATCGAATGGAGGTGTTCACCGAGAAGGGCAATGAGAGCATGCTGTCGGCGCTTGGGCACGACATGCGGCGCAGCGAGATCGCAAACACGGTCTGGCGTGGCGGCATGCTCGATTTCTTCGGGCTCATGACAGAGGAGTGCGGCTCCGAGATGATGCTCATCACAGGCTTTGAGCGACGGGGAGCCGCACGCCTCAGCGACGAGGCCATTCGGGATCGGCTGACGCTGGTGCTGCATGCCTTCCGGGCCGGGCATTTTGCGCAGGCCCGGTTCGGCCAGCAGCGCGACGCACTGGCGCGCACACTCGACTTCATGAGCGATGCATTGTTGCTGATCGACCGGGCCGGGCGCGAATTGCACCGGAATGCGGCCTGCCGTGCGCTGCTGGCCAGTGAGCCGGAGCAGAAGGCACTACTCCTCGCGTGTCAGCAGATGGCGTTCCGCACCGGCAACGCGTCCCGAGGGATCGATGACCAGCTGTCGTCACCGGCTCAGCGGACGCTCGTCACGGCGCACCATCGGTACGTTGCGCGCGCCATGCCTGCATCACCTGCCGTGTGCGACGCGGAGGGCGCCGTGCTCGTATCGCTGACGCGGGTCACACGGGCCCCTCTCAGCGACGCCGAACTGCGAGAGCGCTGGCGGCTCACGCCCCGCGAAATCGAAGTGGTACGCGTGCTGGCCCGCGGGTGCAGCAAGAGTGACAATGCCCAGGCGCTTGGCGTGAGCGCATACACCGCCCGCAATCACACGGAACGGTCGTTACTGAAGCTCGGCCTGTTTTCTGGAACGCGCGTGGGCCCGCTGCTGCAGGGCGGCGGCGATGCAGTTCGAGATCGTCTGGCGTAGGTGACTGTGCAGGCGCGACCGCTACTGGCGTGCGCCGGTTACTCTCAGGTGGTCCGAGTCGCGTCCGGTGGTTGGTTTTCGTCTTCCCGTCGCGCCCGGACTGCGCTGGCAGTAGTCTATGGAAGCGCCTCGAACCCGAGTGTTCAGGATGCGCACATGTGTCTCCCGATCTACTCGAGGGAAGAATGAACAGTGGCCTCCTCAGCGACTCTGTCACCGGAATCGTCGCGCACCTCGTCCACCTCGGCATCGCAGCCGCGGCAGTCCTCGTCTTCGTGGCTGTCTACGTGACGATGACGCCACATCGTGAGTTCCGGCTCATCCGCCAGGGCAACTCCGCCGCGGCAATCTCCCTCGGTGGTGCGATCCTCGGCTACACGATTCCGCTGGCGAAAGCGGTGGCGCAAAGCGAGAGCATCCTCGACATGCTGATCTGGAGCGGTGTGGCGCTGGTCGCACAGCTCGTGGCGTACGGCATCTCCCGTCTCATCCTCCCGCAACTCTCAGCGGATGTGGATGAGGGGAAGACGGCATCGTCGATCCTGATGGCCGCCGTTGCCGTCGCGGTCGGGCTGCTCAACTCGGCGGCGATGACGGCGTAGCCTCCTGCAGGCGTACGACAACCCGATCCTGACTGGTTTCTGCTGCAAGACATAGCGCGACACTCCTCCGGTGCGCTCCCCGGATCTGCCGCGTTACAACCCCGCCGGTCTGTTCCGGGCACTCCGAAGGAGGACGCGTCAGTAGTGCCGGCACCTTGCGACTGCACAACGGCCAGCACTTTCTCAGTCAAGCGCTGAACGATGAGATGATCGGTCTCGATGAGGCACAGGACGGACTCTGGAACCTGCTGCACTATCAAGCCTTGCGTGGTCGTTTCGACAAGCGCACCCGCACCATCACCGGCGCGAAGTCTCTCAAGAAAGACTGTTCACGATGTCCCCGGACGAATCCCGACTGTACAGGTGCGTCCGGCGACAACATCCTATGTGCATCACTTCGGTATACCGGCAAGCAGCTTCTCGTAGGACTTCATCAGATCGGCGATGCGATCCTTCTTCACGAATGGCGTGCTGAGGAAACGCTCGACGGTGGCGTTGAACAGCTCGGGGTCGTCGAACGGAAGCATGTGGGTGCTGTTCGGCAGGATCGCGAGCTGCGCATTCGGCAGGTGATTGAAGATCTCGACAATGTGTTCCGTTCGGACCAAGTCGTGATCGCCGGCGAGGACCAGCGTCGGCGCCGTGATCTGCCCGAGCATTGTCGGATTGATGTGCGGCTCCTTCAGCATCATGCCCGTCACCTTCTGCGCGCGCCTCCCGGCCGGTGTGTTCCGCGCGCTGTCAGGCGTCGAGGCCAGCATCGACGTGACCAGCTCTTCTGACTCCTTGTAAATGGCAGTTCTGCCGGGGTTCAGGTTCGACGCCATCGAGACGAGTTTCTTGACCTTGCCGGGATGACGGACGCCGAGCAGCAGGGCCTCGATGCCGCCGTCACTCCAGCCGAGGACGTCGACTGAGCCGAGCTTGAGGTGATCAATCAGCGCGGCCAGGTCGTCCGTCATCTTCTCGTACGTGATGGGGCTGTCACTGTCCGCGGAGCGTCCGTGGTCGCGACTGTCCATCGCGATCACCTTGTAGCGCTTCCTGAAGAAGTCGATCTGGGCCGCCATCGAGCCAATGCTCGCGCCATTCCCGTGCACGATCAGCAACGGCTCGCCGTCACCGTACGTCTCGTAGTAGAGCGAGACGCCATCATGCGTGAACGTGCCACTTGCCGGCGCGTTCGCACCGTACGGGACTGCGGGGACTGCAGCGACTGCGGGAACCGCGGTGACGCCCGATTCCGCCGGCTTCTCCGCCGTCCGGGTGCAAGCGGCTGTTCGGAGCAACACTACGGCGAGCAGTAGCATGCGAAACCGTGATGTCATGGTCGGATCCCGATGGATGTGGACGTGCGTGTGCCGTCGTGATGCCAAGTCAGTGTACCGAACGTCCGGTCGTACTGCGGCCGCTCTCAAAACTGCAGGTGGGCGGTCGCGCCACACCGAAGTGTACGACAAAGCGCGGCCGCTCACCTGCTTCCCTGACGCGGCCGACGGCGCCAACCGTCGTCAGGGCGCGGTTGCGCGAATGCTGTCGCGGGGGGAGCTCCACACGATTCGATGAACCGTCAACGGACGCACCGCACGCACCGACAGCGAAACAAAGCTGCGCGCGACGGCCACTGTATCTCGCAGGCACACGACGGCCTCACCGGTGCGATCAACTCTTCCGTGAATCGTGTCCCGCATGCCGCTGGCGTCGGTCAGGATGAACTCCAGTTCGCCAACGTGGCGGGATTCACCTGGCGGATTGAACTCGAGGCAGACTGCGCGCGGTCCCGCCGGGGCGTCGATGGACGGGACCAACGGGAGCACCTTGGCGGTCGCATCGGCGTGAACGTTTCGCGCGACTTCCAGACCGCCACCGCACGCGGACAGCAGGCCGACGACCGCGAAGTGACGCGCAGCGATCCGCATACCGAAGACTCCGTTCCGTCGCCCCAACTCCGTGTCAGATCGCTCCAGCAGACCAACCGCTTCCCAGGTACTCCCGCCTGAAGGCCTCATGCTTCACAGCCACGGCAGGCGCACCCAACTCGTAGGTCGTCCCATTGGTGCACCAGGTGATGTGGTCCGCCGCCGCGAGGAGCGTGGGCACTTCGTGCCCCGTAATCAGGACCGCTTTGCCAGACGCCGCAAGTGATTGCAGGACCACGGTCATGTCTGCCGCATCCTTCGGCGAGATGCCGCGATACGGCTCATCGGCGAGGAGGCAGCGCGGCTGGCGCACAATCACTGCGGCGAGCTCCGCGCGACGAAGCTCACCACCCGACAGGCGGGTTGGCCGCTTGTCGAGATGCGCACTGATGCCAACGCGCGCGGCCGCTGCTTCGACATCTCCACCGTCGAATTGTCGGCGAAACATCTCCAGCTGTACCCGTACGGTGTACGCGCGTGAGAGGAGATCGTGATCGGGCAGATAGAACAGTCCACGCGCGGCGAGGTCCGCATGGTGCGCATTGAGAGACGCGTGGCCGGCAAACTGCACCGTGCCGCCATCCGGCGCGATTCGGCCGGCAGCGATTTTCAGCAGGGTGGATTTCCCGATGCCGTTTCGACCGAAGAGCACACGGAGCTGACCGACTTCGGCGCGCAGCGTGGCTGACGAAAGGATGCGGCGACTGCCGTAGGACTTCGCAACACTGTCGGCGGTGAGGAGCGGCGTCATACCGTCGACGCCACGATACGAACACACAGTTCGCCCAGGAGTGCAGGTCCGAGGAGGAATCCAGCGACACTGCGCCGCTTGATCCCGAGATTGCCGAAGAGGTCGCGCTCGTGATTGAGGTGCAGCTCGACATATCCGAGTGTCACACAAATGAGCAGCACGCCGACGCTGGTGCTGAACGGCAATCGGAACGGGTCGTCACCGGACAGGACGATCAGGCCGCTGATGGCGACACGCGCGATCACCCACAGCCGCGTGCCGCGGCGCAGCAACAGCGTCGTCAACAACAGGTTCGGAAGCATCGTGGTGCAACCTACCCGCGGTTGGAGCTAGTGTGCCATCCAACGCCATTGCTCAGGCTCGCGCGTCTCCGCACGTCGCCCGCAGCAATCTGGTCGGCGCCATCCTGTGATGCATGTTCATTGATCCTGCTTCGTGTTTTCCCGCCGCTGCGCGACGTGCCAAAGAACTCCGGACGGATCGACGAGATATGCGACGCGAAGTCCCCAGGGTTGCATCGCCGGAGGCTTGGGAAGTGGCACGCCGAACTGCTTCGAGAGCTCCAGTGATTGGATGTGCGCCCACCACGCGTCGAGATCGTCGACCATGAGCTGCATCATGAAATTCCCGGCCCATTCTTCCTGGAAGTACCGCTGTAGAATGAACCCACCTGAGCCCGCATTGAAAATCGCGACCTCGCTGTCGAGTACCTTTTCAAAGCCAAGCGCCTCATAGAATCGCTTCGATAGCTCGAAATCTCTTGCAGGTACGAATGGACGTACAAGTTCTGTTCGCGATGGGATACCGTTCAATGTGAAGTTCTCTCTTTGTAGCCGAACGTCGCCGTTCAGCCAGCGGCCTTTGAGCATGTCCAGCCCGATCCCGTCCAACGGCAGGCTGACCTTGCCGCGAAGCTTGCCTTCCTGGATGTCGATCCACACGCGGTCTTTGAGCTCGGTGCTCTCGGCGAGGGCTGCGTTCAACTCGGCCGGCGTCAGTTCCAGCTCGACTGCGCGACCCTGCTGGAAGGCGGAGTAAATCTCATCGAGCTTCGCCTGCAACCGTGACTGGTCACCGGCGGAAAGCGCCGACTTGGGCAATTCGAGTGGCGCTGTCGCGGTGTAATGAGCAAGCTTGCCCTTGAGGAAGAACCAGCCGCCACCGACCACGAGTCCGATGAGGAGGACGAACAGCACCACCGCACCGAGGCAGCCGATGAGCAGCCAGTTGCGTTTTTTGGGCGCGGGGCCGGAGGAGAGCGTCGGCGGCGTTTCGGTCATTGCG
>JANMNM010000149.1:0-79409 GCA_031373905.1 Gemmatimonadaceae bacterium
TATCGCACGGCGACGTCTGCGCGCCGCACCTTTCTCGCCGCGACCGCGATCTGGATGTGGATCAACGTCGGACTGTACGGCGGCTGGATCGTTGGGCCAGGCGGCGAAGCGTCGATGGCGGGCGAGCCGACGCTCCTGCGCGCAACAGAAGCGATCATGTCGCTGTTCTGGCACGAGCTGCTCTGCGTGCTGGTCCTGTTCGTCAGCTGGCTGCACGTGCGACAGTCACCCAATCGGCTCGCGTTTGCGGCGCTAACGACCTACTGGGCCGTGTTGCAGGTCGCCAAGGTCAACATCTTCTTCGGTGTCGCCAACCCCGGTGCCCGATTCCTGCCGCCACATCTGCAGTTCCTGCTGTCGTACTATGGGCCACCGGAGAACACAGGATTGCTGCCGGTGTCGTTCTTCGCTGCCGTTGGCGTCGCGCTCATCTTGTGGTGGAACGGATGGCAGGCCAGGGATGCATTCCTGCGACAGAGCCGGGCCCTGCTCGCGATGCTGGTCGCACTCGCCGCACTCGAGTATCTGCTGCTTGGCGTGCGTAGCGAGGCACCATTGTGGGAGGTGTTTCTCAAGGCGCGCGGGTACTGAAACCGCGCCCAGACCGCCCGTCACTCGTACCGCAACGCATCGACGGGATCGAGCCGCGCAGCGCGATTGGCCGGGATGAACCCGAACAGCACACCGACCACGATCGACGAGGTCACCGCCACTGCGGTGAGCGTGACGGGGAATGCGGTCGTGATATCCAGCAGCACCGTCACGATCTTGCCGAAGGCCGCACCTGCCATCACACCGATGATGCCGCCAATGCCCGTCAGCGTCGCCGCTTCGACGAGGAACTGCATGCGGATGTCGCTGGTGGTCGCGCCAAGCGCCTTGCGCAACCCGATCTCGTGCGTGCGATCGGTCACGGAGACCATCATGATCGCCATCACACCGATACCGCCGACGAGCAGGGCGACACTCGAGAGCACGATCAGCACGAGGAAGAAGACGCCGGTGATGCTGTTGAACGTATCGAGCACCTGATCCTGCGTGACCAGGTCGAAGGTGTTCCGGTCACGTGGACGAAGCTTGCGCCCCGCGCGCAGCGCGACCGTCACGCTAGCCTGCGCATCCGTCACGGAGACGCCAGGCTTCGGCTTCACGGGAATCCACAGCCCGTTCGTCTTGTCGATCGTGAACTGGTTGTCGAGCATGCGGAACGGAATGATGGCGCCGATCTCCGAGCCGGGTGGCGAGAAGATGTTTCCCGGTTGCACGTAGATCCCGATCACCCGAGCAGGCCGGCCCCCCACACGCACCTGCTTGCCGATCGGTTCGAGCTGCCCGAAGACCTTCTCGGCGATCGCATCGCGAAGCACGACCACCGCATCACCACCGGTGACTTCGGCGCGGGTGAACCAGCGCCCGGACGACAACTCGCCACCCTGAATGCTGGTGAAGCCCTCGTCGGCGCCGAACACCGCGACGCGTTGCGTCCGTGACCCTTCGAACTCGACACGTGAGAGCACCTGGCCCCACAGCGACGCGTACTGGATCTCCGGGAGTGCGCGGATGCGCTCCGCTTCGGCCATGGCGAGATCGGGCCGGATCCGGATGTATTTCGGCAGTTGGTCCGGGTTCACCGGCGTCTGCGAGAACACCTTCAGCACGTAGAACGTGGTCGGGCCGGCGATCTCGATCGTGCGGACGATCTGGTCGCGGATGCCCTGGACGAGGCTCGCCATGGTCATCACTGTCGACACGCCGATCACGACGCCGAGGATGGTCAGCGCGGAGCGCAACTTCGACGCACGAATTGCCGAGACGGCGATCGCGATGTTCTGCCCGAGGTGTGAGAACACGCGCGAACGTGCCACGCCCTATTCCTTCCGCAGCGCGTCGATGGGGTTGAGCCGTGCGGCTCGCGTGGCGGGATACACGCCGAACAACACGCCCGTGCCGGCGCCAAGTGCGAGCGCCGTGGCGATCGACCACGGCGACACGCGTGCGGGCAGCGGTGACAGCGCCGCGACCACCCAGGCGAGCAGCGCGCCAAGCGCGAGACCGAGCATGCCTCCCAGTGCCGACACGGCGACGGATTCTGCAAGAAACTGCCGGCGGATGTCGCCTCGCGACGCACCGACGGCCATGCGGATCCCGATTTCCCTCGTGCGCTCGGTGACGGACATCAACATGATGTTCATGATGACCACGCCACCGACGACAACGCCGATCGCCACCACCGCGGGAATGATCGAGAAGAGCGTCTTGGTGAGTTTCTTCCAGAAATCGACCAGCGCGTCCGCGGTCTCGATGGTGAAGTCGTCCGCCTCACCCGGCCGCAGGCGGTGTGCCAGGCGCATGGCTTCCTGGGCGCGGTTCATCACGCTGCGCATCGTGGCCGGGTCAGTGACCTTGATGCTGATCGTCGTGTTGAGGCGTCGTCCGTACAGTGATTCGAAGGCGTTGATCGGCATCAGCACGAAGCCGTCGAAGCTCTGTCCGAGGACACGGCCCTTCGGCGCCACGACGCCGGACACCGTGAAGAGCTGGCCGCGGATCCGCACCTCCTGGCCGATCGGGTCGAGACCCTCGAAAAGGTTCTTCGCGATATCGTTGCCGACGACGACCACGCGACGACGCTCGCGGATGTCGAGGTCGGTCAGCGGCGATCCCGACTCGAATGCGTAATCCTGCACGCGCTGGTAGTCCGGTGTGACACCGAACACCGTGGCGCTGCCCACCGTTCGCTCGCGCCACTGCACGTCGGCGAGCGGGGTTGGCCAGCCGGATTGCAGGCTGATGGCGGCGGCGTCCGGCAGCGCTTCCTCGAGCACGGCAGCGTCTTGCAGGTTGATCTTCGGGCGCCGCTGGATCCTGCGCAGCGCCTCATCATCGATCAGCCCCAGAGAGATGGGCCCCCGACGAACCTGGAAGACGTCTTTCCCGATCAGTGAACCGGCGACCTGCTCGCTGACGTAGACGTTCATGCCGTTGATGATCGCGATGACCGCCACGAGAAACGCCACCGAAACCATGATGCCGAGCAACGTGAAGAACGCCCGGAATCTGTTCGCGCTGAGCTGCGTGTATGCAGTGAGGAGGACATCGGTGAGGCGCACCTGTCAATGATAGCCGACTTTGGTGAAACAGCCGCGGGAGGCGTTCGTGGTTTCCTGGGTCCGACTCGTGCCCACCTCACGACCCACTGGCCCATGATGGCATTCATCTCAGTCAGGAACGCGCTGATCGTTGCGCTCAGTGCCGCGCCTGCGGCGAGCCTGATCGCCCAGGACCGGGACGGTGCTTCGTCAGGTCACCGCCCGGCACGCGGACCGATCTGGATCGGCAACTACCCCAATGTGGCCGGAATTCGGCTCAATTTCCGTGATCGCCAACTCGAGCGCGTCCGTGGCATCAACGCCACCGTCTGGCAGCCACATGAGCCGGCGACGGGACGCGTGACGGGGCTGGCACTCGGGCTTCCAATGACCGGTGCGGGTCGGATCGACGGCATTGCGCTCGGAGTCCTCGGTGCGTCGGCGAACGGAATGCTGCGGGGGATCGCGCTGGGCGGGCTCGGACTCGGCGCGGGCGACGGGATCAGGGGACTCGCGATCGGTGGCCATGGCATCGGCAGCGGTGGTGATCTGGAAGGGATCATGATCGGCGGCCTTGGCGCGGGCGGTGGAGCGGACGTGCGCGGGGTGTTGGTCTCCGGATTGGGCGCCGGAGTTGGTGGCAATGCCAAGGGTATCCTGATTGCGGGCCTCGGCGCCGCAGCTGGCAAGGATGCATCCGGACTGCTCATCAGCGGCATCGGAAGTGGCGCTGGTCGCAACATCTCAGGCATCGCCATCTCCGGCGTTGGCCTCGGCGCGGGCGGCAACGTCACCGGACTGACTGTCAGCGGCGTCGGTGCAGGAGCTGGCGGGACGATGCGCGGCATCGGTGTCGCCGGCGTGGGAATCGGGGCACCACGACTCGTCGGGGGATTTCTTGCGCCGATGGTCGGCACGCAGGACGCACGCGCGATCATCATTGCGCCCGTGCTGTTCAGGATCGAGAAGGGTGGGGCGTTCCGAGGAGTTTCCGTCAGCTCCGTCAACTACGTCCGGGGAGCGCAGCGTGGCGCGTCGATTGGTATCGTCAATTACGCGCGATCACTCAGCGGCGTCCCAATCGGTGTCGTGAACATCATTGCGAATCAGCGATCACACCGGTTCCTGCCAATCGTGAACTGGGCGCAAGAATGCGTTCAGCGATCGTGTTCCCCTGCGGCAGGCAAACGCAGGCTGCGGTGCACGTAGAAGGACACCACGCCGGCGATCATGAGCACGGCAGCGGCACCGATCAGCAAGCCGTTTCTCTCGCTCGCGTCCAGGCCGAGCAGTGGCTGGAGGAGCACGACCAACGCGGCCGCGATCACGCCCCAGGCGAGGATGGCGGCCGTGGCCCAGCGGGTACGGCGCCACAGTCCGACGACGGCATTCAGCCCTGCAGCGCCGATCCCTCCCTGCATGAGCCCCAGCGCAACGGATCCAGGCTCCGGATCGCGGACTTCGTTCGCGACCTGCGAAAATGCGTTCACTGACGATGTCAGCAGCAGTGCGATGACCACGAAGTGCCCGTATGGCCGTCGCATGCGCAGCTCCTCCACTTCGTGACGCGCTGGACCTACTCGTACCGCAACGCCACGACAGGGTCGAGTCGCGCCGCGCGGAATGCCGGGATGATCCCGAACACCACGCCCGTGAGGATGCTGCCACCGATCGCGGCGATGACGGACATCAGCGGGACCTCGGCCGGAATCGGGAAGTTCGTCTTCACGACCCACGCCACGAACGAGCCGAGCGCGAGGCCGATGGCGCCGCCAATGCCCGTCAGCGTCGCGGCTTCGACGAGGAACTGCCAGAGGATCAATCCGGCCGTGGCACCAAGCGCCTTTCTCACACCAATCTCCCGTGTGCGCTCAGTCACGCTGATCATCATGATGGCGACGACGCCAACGCCGCCCACAAGCAAGCCGACGGCGGAGAGCGAGATCATGACGATGAAGAAGGTTCCGACGACCTTGTCATACGTCTCGAGAATCTTGTCTTGCGTGATGATCGCAAAGTTGTTCTCGACACTTGGCCGCAGGCGGCGCTTGGCGCGGAGCGCGGCGGTCACGTCGTCGATGGCCTGGTCCCGCGCGACGCCATCACGGGGCCGCACGGAGATGTTCAGCCATCGCGGTTGCGCATTGAGTCCGGTGATGGCGGCCTGCATCGGCATGTACGCGACGGGGTCGTTGTCGTTGCCCAGCGGATTGAGGGGCTTGTCGTAGGTGCCGATCACGACGAACGGCACGCTGCCGAACACCACTTCCTTTCCGATCGGGTCACTGTCGCCGAACAACCGCTCGATGAGCTTCTTGTTGAGTACCGCGACCTTGGCGCCGGCGCGATCCTCTGCGTCGGTCCACGACCGTCCGGTCGCGATCGTTCCCCCATCAATGAGCAGCCAGTCGGCGCTGAACGCCTGGACCTGCACCTGTGACAGGAACGAGGCACGGTACCGTGCGGTGGCCCCTGTGTTGATTTGCGTGATGACGGCGCGCACCGCAGGGAGCGCCCGAAACGTCTCCGCGTCACTGAGGCTGAGGCGCGGGTTGCGACGCCACTTGCACGTGTCGTCACTGCCATCGCAGGCCTCGAAGCTGATTGGCTGGCGCGTCACGTAGAACGTATTCGGGCCGGCCGCCGCGATGTCACGCGTCACAGCACCATTGATCCCCGTGATCATGGCCCCGATCGCGACCACGACGAACACGCCGACCGACACGCCGAGGATGGTGAGGCCCGCGCGAACCTTGTTGGCACGGATCGACTCGAGTGCGATTCCGATTCCTTCGACGGTGCCACTGATTGTCGTCTTCATCGACATGCGATCACTCCGAGCGCAACGCCACGACCGGATCGAGCCGGCTGGCACGCGAGGCAGGGTAGACCCCTGCAATGATACCGACGCCGGCACCGACGATGACGGCAAGCACAACGGACCACATCGCAATCGCGGCGGGCAACGGCGTGACCGCGGAGATCACCTTCGCGAGCACGGCGCCGAGCGCGACGCCGATCGCCGCGCCAAAGATCGACAGCGTGGTGGATTCGACGAGGAACTGCGCCATGATGTCACGACGCCGCGCGCCAAGAGACTTGCGCACACCGATCTCCCTCGTCCGTTCCGCGACCGCCACCAGCATGATGTTCATGATGACGATCGCGCCGACGATGAGGCCGATCGCCGGCAGCACCACGCCGGCGAGCACGAGGTACTGCTTGATCTTCGCGAAGAAGGACAGTGCGGATGATGAGGTCTCGAGGACGAAGTTGTCCTTCTGGCCTGGCCTGAGCTTGCGCACGGAGCGCATCACTTCCTGCACGTCACCCATCACCCCGTTCATGATCTGTTCCGTGGGGCTCTTCACCATCACGGCGTCGACCACCCCTTTCTGGCGGTTGGTCAGCCGGCGGAGCGGGGACTTGAACGGCGCAACGACGAACTTGTCGAACGAGATGCCGAGGGCACTGCCCTGGCTCTCTGCCACGCCGATCACGGTGTACGGAAGGTTGCCCAGTCGCAGCTCCTTGCCGATGGGATCGGAGTTGGCAAAGAAGTGTTCCTTCACGTCCTTGCCGATCACGACGACCAGCGATCCCATCTCGTCTTCCTGCGGCGAGAAGACGCGCCCTGACGACACACCCATCTTCTTGATTTCGAAGTAGGCGCGTGTCGTATTGAACGCATTGACTGATTTCGGGCGTCCGGTCTGTGTCGATGCCGTGATGTTATCGCTGCTCATCGGGGCCCAGATCACACCCTCAGGGAGCACGGCCACGACGGGCGCAATGTCCTGTTCCATGATCCGGGGCCGCCGCTGAAACTCCAGCCACTGTTCCTCAGTGACGTTGCCGATATTCACGTTCGGGCGGTGGCGCACCTCGAACGTGTTCACGGCGAGCAGCTTGCCGACCAGATCCTCCTCCATGTACTTGCTCATGCCCTCGACGATGCTGACCACCGCAATGAGGAACGTGACGCCGATGCAGACGCCAAGCATGGTGAAGAAGCTTTTCAGCTTCTGCGTCCGGATGGTCTGCAATGCGAGCAGCACGGCCTCGAAGAGCGGCATCGGTCAGTGCCCCAGACTCATGCGGCTGTTGCGGTACGCTTCGCCGCTGTCGTCGCTCGCGATCACGCCGTCACGCAGCACCACCACGCGGCGGGCGTGTGCCGCAATGTCCGGTTCGTGTGTCACCATGATCACCGTCTGGCCCTGTGACGCCAGCCCTTCGAACACGCGCATGATCTCTTCCGAGGTCTGCGAGTCGAGGTTGCCGGTGGGCTCGTCGGCCAGCAGGATCGACGGCTCGTTGACCAGGGCGCGCGCAATCGCCACGCGCTGCCGCTGACCGCCCGAGAGTTCGTTCGGCTTGTGCGACATGCGCTCGGCCAGTTGTACGCGCTCGAGCGCACTTGCAGCGCGCTTCTTGCGCTCACCACTCGAGATTCCCGCGTAGACAAGCGGAAGCTCGACGTTCTGCAACGCCGTCGCGCGTGGCAACAGGTTGAAGGTCTGGAAGACGAAGCCGATCTCCTTGTTGCGGACTTGCGCGAGCGCGTCGTCGCTCATCGTCGAGACCTGCAGCCCGTTGAGCCAGTACTCGCCGCTGCTGGGTGTATCGAGGCAGCCGATGAGGTTCATCAGCGTCGACTTCCCTGAACCGGACGGTCCCATGATGGCGACGTACTCATTGCGCCGAATTGCCAGGTCCACGCCACGCAGCGCCCGGACGACTTCGCCTCCCATTTCATACTCGCGCGTGATGCCGCGCGTGACGATGACCCAGTCCTTGTCCGGCGCTGCGCCCTCCGCCAGCGCGACGACACGTCGCTCGCCGGTCTCGGTCATCGACGCCGGCGCAAATGGTGACGTCACGCCTTCTTCTCCTTCTTGCCCTTGGTGGAGTCCGCCGGGACTTCTTCCTTGACGGCCGCACCCTCCTTCAACTCGCGGATCGCCTGGTAGGTGCCCGAGACGATGCGGTCGCCGGCCTTCAGCCCGCCGAGCACCTCGAAGTAGCGGTCACCCGCGATCCCGACGCGCACCTGGCGGAAGCTGACGGTGTTGGTGGGGCTCACGACGAACACGCCTTCCACGTCGCGCTTGCCCACCTGCTTCGACGGACCCTTCCGTCCGGCTGGCGCCTGCGCCGTATCGCCACTGATCAACGCGGAGTCCTCGCGCACCGTCAGCGCGATGATCGGGATCGACAGCACACGCTGGCGGACATCCGTGATCACCTTGGCCGTCGCCGAGAAATCCGGGCGGGTCTCCTGCGGGGCGTTGATCAGCTGCACGACGACTTCATAGTCCACCGCCTGATCGCCGGTCGCCGCCGCGGCGGCTCTCACGGAGCTGTTCGCGATACGGACCACGCGCCCGACGAACGTCGTATCGGGGAACGCGTCAATCTGCACGACAGCCGAGTCACCGAGCTTGATGCGGGAGACATCGGTTTCGTCCACCTTGATCTTCGTCTCGAGAATCGAGAGGTCGGAGATGGTGAGCAGCGTCGCCGCATCCTTGTTCAGCGTGCCCTGGATGGCGGTCTCGCCGTTCTCCACGTTCAGGCGCGTGATCCGGCCGGACATCGGGGCCTGGATGGTGGTGCGGCTGAGCGCGAAACGGGAGTCGCGCACGGCTGCTTCAGACTGCTCGACGCTGAACTTTGCCGCGTCAGACAGCGCCTGGTTCACCTCGACCGCCGTGCGCAGCTGTTCCAACTGCTCGTCACTGAGCAGGGTGGGCGTGGCGCGCTTGATCTCGGATGACCGCTCGAAGTTCCGGTTCGCCTGGATGAAATTGGCGCGCGCCTGCGCGTATTGCGCCTTGGAGGACGCGAGCGCGGCCAGCGAGCGCTGCAGTGCGGCTTCGAATTGCTGCGGGTCGATCTGCAGCAGGAACTGGCCCTTGGTGACCTGATCACCCTCCTTCACGGCGAGGCGGATGATGCGGCCGGTGATGTCGGCGCTGACGTCCACCTTCACGCGCGGTCGAACCTGACCGCTGGCCGTCACGCTCGCCACCAGGTCACGCGCCTCGACTGCCTCGACCTTGACCGTCGCGGCCTTGTTCGCGCTCCGCTGCTTGGCGACATAGCCACCCGCGCCCAATGCTGCAATGATCGCAATCGCGATCCCGATCTTTACGCCTTTCGTCATGTGAGTCTCGTAGGTGGGTCAGCGCAGGCGACGGCCGACAGCTTGCTCGAGCGCGGCAAACGCCCGGTGGAAATCATAGACAGCGGTAATCCGGTCATTCTCGGCGCGGGAGAAATCAGCGCGCGCGTTCGCCACGTCGAGAAATGTGGCCTGCCCCACACGATAGCGGGTCTCGGCCAGCAGCAACGCGCCGCGTGCGAGCCTCCCATTCTCTTCCTGAATCGCAACGGTCTGGCGGGCAGCCTCGAGATTCAGGTAGGCCACGCGCACGGCCTGTTGCGCCGCCAGCTCCTGCTGGCGAACGGACTGTCTGGCGTTGTCGCGCGCGACCGCCGCTTCCGCCACCCGCTGCTCGCGCTGCCATCCATTGAACAGCGGCAGCGAGAACTGCGCGCTGACATTGTATGGATTTCGCGTCAGGGAGAACGGGAACGCGTTGTTGCTCGCACGGGCGGCGTCAGTTTCCGCCGGCGTCAGCGAGATGCTCGTGCAGGTGCCCGGATCGAACGGCTGCCCGACGATCGTCAGCACACTGCCGCGCTGGAAGCACGGGCTCTGCTTCTGCGCGAGGGCCTGCGCGACCGTGAACGAGTTGTCGGTAAATCCGTTCGTGAATCCGCCGTAGCCGGCAGAGAGCGAGAGCTGCGGGAAGTATGCAGTCTTCGCGATACGCTGGTTCAACGCTGCGGCGTCCTCGCGGTCGCGACGCGCGATGATGTTCGGATTGCTCTTCTTCGCCAGCTCCAGCAGGTCGTTGAGCGTCGTCCCGACTGCGCCAACGACAAAGGCGGACGTCAACGAGACGTCCCCCTCGGGTGGTGCGACCCCGAGATTCTCGAACAGCCGGAGCTTTTCGATCGCCACGGTGTTCCGCGACTGCACCACCAGCACGCGTTGCTGGCCGAGGGCGACCTCGGCGCGCTGAACGTCAAGTGACGTTGCGGTACCCGCGGCGAGTCGCGCCTTGGCCAGATCGAGGGAGAGCCGCGCACTTTCCTGCAGCGTGTCCTGCAGCGTGGCACGTGCCTGCGCCTGGAGCGCGATCAGGTATTGCTGCGTGACGGTGGCGCGCAGCTGCTGCGATGCAGCGTCAGCCTCGGACTCGACGGCCCGTTCCGACGCTTTGGCCGCCTTTGGCTGCAGCAGTGCATCGAGACCGTACGACAGTGAAGCGTTCACGCTGGCATTGGAGCCGACCGTGTTGGCGTTCGCGCCGAATCCCACACCGTTGAACACCTGCTGCCGGCCTTCGCGCCACGACAGGCCGGCCGACGAATTCAGGTTCGGGAGCAACTGTCCGTAGGCGCTTCGGGTCGCTGCAGCTGCGCTCCGACGTGCGTTGAGCGATTGCCGGAGCTGCGGATTGTTCGCTTGTGCGAGCTCAACTGCCTGCTCAACGGTCAGCGTCGTCGGTGTCGGTCCACGTTGCTGGGCCACTGCCACGGCAGGAAGAATCAGTGCGGCAAGGAGGCCACGGGTCAAAGCGTTCATGGGCGTTATGCAGGTGTTGATGGGGTGGAACTGAGCGAGTCTACGGCTCTGCTGCTGTGACAGTTTCAGGGTTTGTGACATCAATCCGTGGCGTGGTCAGGTGGGCGGATCCTCACGAAGCACCCGGTGTCGGCCACCCCAGGTCACCCGGAGGAGGCGTCCGCGCGCGTCCCGCCACCAGCTGAGCTCATCAGGCAGACCGCGCACCGTCACATTCATGCCGCTGACGATCACGTCCGCAATCGGCAGGTCCACTGGCGCACCGATCGTCAGTGTCGCGGCGGTCAGCGTGCCACGCCGGACATCGAGGATCGTCAGCGAGGTTGTCCGCGCCCCGAGAGCCGCGAGCGCGAGAAACGGCACCACGGCGGCCGAGTCGAGCAGGACGAGCTCCCGTCGGGCTATATACTCGCGGACCGTGCGCCGCGTTGGCGTCACGCGCTCGAGCGTCACGCGCCCACCGGCGCTGGTCACCTGGATGCGATCAATCACACGGCCGCTGCTGTCTCTCGATTCGGCGACGTACTTTCGCAGACTGAACGTCGAATCGGTGCGCAGTTCGGCCGTCACGCGCATTCCCTTGCGCACGACAATGCCGTTGGCCACGAGTTCGATATCGTTGCCGATACGAAACTGCCGGTACCGCAGCGTGCCCCGCGCAACGGTCGTGGAATCGCGTTCCACCCTGATCGAGAGTGCGTCGAGCAACGGGCCCGCGAGGGGCGTCTGGGCCGCAAGCGGTGGTGCCAGAAGCACCAGCAGCGCCAGGAGTCGGGCGACGAGCGAACCGTGAATTGAGCGACGGTGGGTGCTTCGGGGTGTATGGAGGGCTCGTGTCACACTGTAAACTGACCTGTCCCGGTCGCTGTGGCGACAGGCGACGGCATTTTTCACTGTTCTCAATCCCGCGATCCTGATCCCCACCTCCTCGACCGAACCCCTGCTGACGCCTCGCCGTCGCTGGCTGTTCCCGGCCGCGGCTGGCGTGGTGTGTGCGGCGTTCTGGCTTCGATCGCCGGCACCGGTCTGGTTGGTGGCCGTCGGCATTGCAGTTGCCGCCACGGCCGGGCTCGGCAGACTCGCGCAGCGACGACGGTCCCCGCGTTTCGTCGTTGTGCTCGGTGCCCTGTTCTTCGTGACTGCCGCGTGGCAGCAACGCCAGCTGAACCGGATCGAGACCCGGTTCGACGAGTGGGCCGCCGCCGCGATCCGCCGTGGCGACGCGAGTGCAGCGCGTGCGCTCCCGATCGCTGCCACGCGCCTCCGATCGCTCGCTTCCGCGGCCCTTCGCGCCCCCACTGCCGCGACCGCCAGTTTTCAGTACCTGGCCGCACTGGATGGCCTTGATGCCAGGACCAGCGTCGTCCTCTACCGGAACGGGCTGCCGGCGTCGTGGGCTGGGGAGCCACGGGCCGTTCCGGAGGTCCTGCGCGGCGATCTTGGGGTTGAGCGCCTGCGATTCTACCTGGTGCTCTACGCCGCCCAGCGCTCGGGCGACGCGGTGGCGGTATCGACCATGATCCTCGACGCTGACCCACCGGCGCGACACCTCGTGAACGGACTGGGCGCGGACCTCGCGCGGCGTTCGTCGGTCGGTGCAATCGAATTCGCGCCACCAGGACCCGCCGACGAGACCGGCTTCCGACCATGGCTCGTGGATGGTGAAACGCTGCTGCGCTATCGCGCCACGGCGCCAACGAAGGGAAATGCAGCCACGAGGCAGCTCGAAACCGCCCGTGGGCTTGGCGGTGCCGTGCTTGCGGCGTGGGCGCTGGCGCTGATCCTCGTCGCCTGGCGTCGTCGGCCGTCGCTGGCTGAGCAACTCGGCGCGCTTGCCGCAGGCGCGCTGGTGGTGGGTCTCGTGCCGCTCGGTGCGCTGAGCAACGTCTCGTGGATGTTCGATCCGAGCCTCTTCTTCGTGCAGATCGGCGGCGTCGCGATGGCTGGCCTGACCGCATTGCTGCTCGCGGGGGCACTGCTCACGCTCGCGGCGCTCGCACTGCGACGGGCGCGACCGGCCTACGCATCGCGTCTCGTTCCCGGTGTGGTGCTGTTCGCGCTGGCGATCTTTGGTCCGTTCCTGTTGCGCGCGCTCGGGAATGGCATCACGCTGCCGGCGACAGGGACACCGGTGGCGCTGTGGGTGGCCTGGCAGCTTGGCATCTTTCTCTTCGGCGCCGTCGTCCTGCTTGGCGGCGCCACCGCGGGACGCGCATTGCTGCGTGATCAGCGTGGCGTGGATCCCATGATCGGGCCGGCGCTCGCAGTCATCGCCGCGGCGCTCGGCCCTCGCCTCTGGTTGCCGCAGGAGGCATGGCACAATGCGTATGCGGTGCTCTGGATCGTCGTCATCGCGTGCACCGCGCTCTCGCGTCCCACCAAGGGGGTGTTACTGCAGGTCGGCGCCGTCGCAGCACTTGGCGCAACGGTGCTCACATGGGGCTCGGTCATGCGGCGCACCGTCGAACTGGCGACGTTCGAGACGGCACGCCTGACCTCACCCGATGCTGAAGCAACCCAGTTGCTTGCGAGGTTTTCAGCACAACTCGCGCAGCAGCCGTCGCCGCGCTCGCGGGCGGATCTGCTGGATCGCGTCGCGGCAAGTGATCTCGTTGCGCGCTATCCGCTCACCGCCGCCACCTGGAAGCTGGACGGCACGCTGGTCGCATCGCTGGATGTCTTTGGCCAGACCGAGCAACTCGACGTGCGTGATGTCGTGGTGAATGCCGTGCGATCGGGGCGACCGGCGACGAGTGATGTAACTGGGTATCCGGGCGTCTATCAGGTGCTGGCGGTGCCGTTCGCCGACAGCACGGTCACGACAGTCATCGTTGAACCGCGCGCGCGTGCTGCGGCGACTCCGGCCATCGCCGCGCTCCTCGGCTATTCGTCGCCGACGTCCGGTGCGCCGCCATACCGTTTCGAGCTGGGTGAAGTGCTGGCGGATCGACGCCAGAACGACGGGATGCGGTGGTCGCGCCAGGACGGCGCCTTCGACGGCTCGCGTGTGGTGCCCACGGTCCTTGGGCCGTTGCAGGCGCATGCACGCGTGGAAGTGCCGGCGGGCTGGTCACTGATCCAGAGAGGAACACTGCTGGTCGCGGCGGATCTCGCGCTGCTCTTCGCCCTGGCCGCCGCCGCCGGACTCACGCGCGCGGGTGCGTGGCGGTGGTGGCGCATGCGTCGGCGGTCATGGCGCGGGAGTTACCGGCTGCGCCTGACGCTGGTCCTGCTGCTCTTCTTTGTCGTCCCGCTCAGTGTGCTGACGGCGTGGAGCTTTCAGCGGTTGAGGATCGACGATGCCGAAAAGCGTGAACTGCTCGTGCGGGAATTCCTGCGCGCGGTGGACCGCTCGGGCGAACGGCCGGAACTCGAGCAGGCGAGCCGACGCATCGGCGTGCCGCTGCTCGGCTACTCGGTTGGTCGCCTGGTGGATGTGAGTGACGAGTTGTTCGGCGCGTTGGCACCGGTCGGGCTCTTCCTGCCGCCCGATGTCGCACTCACGCTCGCGCCTGGCGGATCGCTGACTGCCACCAGCACGATCTCGGTGGCGGGTACCAACGTGCTCCTCAGTTATCTCAGCACGCGGGGATCACGCGGGGAACGCATCGTCGTTGCGGCGCCGGCGGTGCTGGAGGAGGAGACGTTCGACCAGCGCCGCGAAGATCTCGTGATGCTGCTGCTGTTCGGTGCATTGATTGGCGTGCTCGCCGCGTTGTGGCTCTCGGGGCTCGCGGCGCGGCAGTTTGCGCGACCCATCGGCGCGCTCCGAGATGCGGCCGTTGCGGTGGCCGCCGGCGAGCGCGCACCGCGGCTGGATGAAGCACCACCGAGCGAATTCGTGCCGGTGTTCGATGCGTTTCGCACCATGGCGGACGACCTGCGTGCGAGCGAGAATGCGCTCGACGCCGCGCGACGCCGGACAGACGCCGTGCTGCGAACGGTGGCGTCGGGGGTGATTGCACTCGACGCCGACACGCGTGTGGTCCTGGCGAATCCGCCGGCTGAATCGCTGCTTGGACGACGCATGCCGGCCGGCACGCTGCTGGAGGAGCTCGTGCCGTCGCTGGCGAACCGGTCCGCCGTGTTCGCGGCATCCGCCAAGCGAGATGATGCGTTCGAGGAAGCGTGGGGTGATGCCACCGTGCAGGGGCGTTTCACGCGCCTCGATCACGGCGGCGTCGTGATCACGCTCGACGATGTCACGCAATTGGCGCATGCGCAGCGTGTGCTCGCCTGGGGTGAGATGGCCCGGCAGGTCGCACATGAGATCAAGAATCCGCTCACGCCGATCCGGCTTGGCGTCCAGCACCTGCGTCGTGCGCGTGACGACAATCGCGCGGATTTCGATGAGATCCTCGACCGCAATGTCGGCACGATCCTCACGCAGATCGACCGCCTTGACGAGATCGCACGCGCGTTCAGCCGGTATGGCACCTCCCCGGAATTCGCGCCGATCGCGGAGCCGACGGACGTCGTGGCAGTCGCACGCGAAGTCCTCGCGCTCGAGCGGATGGCGGAGGGCACGGTGAGCTGGGAACTCGTCGTGCCCGATGATGGCGCGGCCACGGCGCTGGCGCGCGCGCCCGAGCTGCGCGACGTGCTGCTCAACCTGCTCGAGAATGCGCGACAGGCCGGAGCAACGCGCGTCAGTGTGCATGTCACGCGCGCCGAGGGTGCGATCCGGGTCGAGGTCAGGGACAACGGCTCCGGCATTCCTGCCGACGTGCTCTTCAAGGTGTTCGAGCCGCATTTCTCCACACGTACCAGCGGAAGTGGTCTGGGCCTCGCGATCAGCCGACGCCTCGTGGACGGGTGGGGCGGATCGCTCGGAATCGCGCACAGTGGTCCTGACGGCACCGTGGTCGCGATGGTGCTGCGTCCGTTCACCGGTGTGAGCGCGACGACGCTAAATTGATCGCATGACTGGTCCTGATCGTCCCGCAATGCACACTCCGGCCGGCGGCGTGCCCCGCGTGGTGCCGCCAACGCTGCCGCCGCACCTGCAGCCATGGGTGCTGCCGCCGGGCTGGCGCTGGGGGCGCGGTGGGGTGCACAGTCCGGTACGGCACTATCAGGAAGTGATCGATGCGCTCGGACGCTCGCTCTCGCTCGTGACGGTCCCGGATCCGGAGCACCGCCCATGGCTGGCGGCGGAAGCGCGGCAGCTCGCGCATCAGAGCCACCCCGCGATCCCGACCACCTACCACTACTGGACCGACGCGCCCCAGGTCGCCCGCGGCCCAGGCTATCTGCGACGCTGGATCGCCGGCGAAAGCATTGAAGGGCGCACGCGACGCATCGGTCCGGACGATGCACCGGGGATGCTCAATCTGCTGCGCACGGTCGGCACGTTGCTCGTGTACCTGCATGACCAGAACCTGCCGCACGGCGCGATCGGTACCGGCAGTTGCTGGATCACGCCAACGGGTCGTCTCTGGCAACTCGGCTGGGAATGGTCGCTGCCGCCGTCGCAGCGCCCGCCGCTGGTGGCGCCGGCGGAGACATACGTCTCATACGCGCCCGAGTGGGAGGCCGGATGGGCGCCGACGATGCTCAGCGATCAGTGGCAACTGGCGGCGCTGGCATTCTCGATGATGACCGGTGAGCGCCCGCCGCAGCATGAGACTGCGCCGCCACTGGCGTTGGTGCGTCCCGATTGCCCGGCGAAGGTGGCAACGATCATCGATCGCGCATTGTCACTCGATCCCGGCGCCAGGCATGAGACGGTCGCGACAATGCTGCGTGCGCTGGAGCGTGTGGCCAGCGTGCGGACCAGCGTGATTGGCATCGAGCGCGTTGCGCCCACGGCACGGCGCGCCGCAGATGAGGAAGAGGTGCGTCTGCGGTGGGCGACCGGCGATGACTACGAAGTCCTTGCGAGACTGGGCGCGGGCACCTTCGGCAGCGTCTGGCGCGTGCGCGATCTGTCGCTCGAGCGCGAGGTGGCGATGAAGGTGTTGCATCCCACGGTTGCCGATGACGACATGGCCGTTGCGCGGTTCCGGCGCGAAGCGAAACTGGCTGCGCAACTCGCGCACCCGGCGATCGTGCCGATCTACGACTGGGAAACGCGCGATGGCATTTCCTGGTACACGATGGAACTGGCGGAAGGCGGCTCTGTCGCGAGTCTCGTGCGACGGGGCGGTGGACAGCCTGCCGTTGACATTGCCACACAAGTGGATGGCATTCTCGACGCACTCGAGGCGGCGCACGCGGCCGGCATCGTGCATCGCGATCTCAAACCCGAGAACGTGCTGATCGATCGCAACGAGCGGTGGCGCCTGACCGATTTCGGCATCGCGCACGGACCGGGCAGCACAGAGAAGCATGGTGGCACCGGGACGCCGGAGTTTGCGGCGCCAGAGCAGATCATGGGCGAGGTGCAGGGCCCAAGTGTCGATCTGTTCGCGCTCGGCGCGATCATCGCCTTCACCGTCACCGGGCGCCCACCGTTTGGCAGCGGCGATGCGCGCGTCATCGTGGCGCGGCAACTCAAGAGTGACTGGGATCTCGACGGCGTGCCGGCGTCGCTGATGCCCTTCCTCGAGCGCGCGCTGGCTCCGCAGGCCGAAACCCGGTTTGGTGATGCCGCCGAGATGCGGGCAGCGTGGCATGCGGCGCTCGACGAACTGCAGGATGACGCGGAGCGCGGCCAGTGGTGGTGGCGCTGGCTGGGGGGGAGCTGAGCGCCGGGCGCTTGTCGGTGGATGTGTCCGCATCACTACTTACAGCATGACCAATCCAGACACTGCACCGGTCGCGTCCGGTCCGCTGATCGTTGGCGATGGCCGCGAGCAGCCACCACCCATGCCGACGGGAAAGATCCGTGCGGCCACCATGCTCATCGCGCTCGGCCTCGCCATCCTGTGGGCGATGGTGCCATTTGCCGCGGGGATCCTTGGCGCTGCAGTGTTCTATGTCCTCACCATTCAAGGCCATCGCTGGCTCGTGAAGCGCCGGGTGCCTGCGTCGGCGGCAGCCATCTGCATGCTGCTGACGGTGCTGTTGCTGATCCTGATACCGGGTGGCGCGTTCGTGTCGGTGCTGATCGATGAGATTCCCGCCGCCATCCGCGGTCTCGATACTGGTCCGCTGGTTGCCAAGCTGCAGGGATTGCGCCTCGGTCCGATTGACGTCGGTGAACAGCTTGCGAGGGCAAGTGGCACCATCGGGACATGGCTGTCCTCCAAGATCATCGGCGCGCTCGGCGGGGCCGCGCGCGGCACGCTGAACCTCGTCATTGCGCTGCTCGGGCTGTATTACCTGCTCCTCGCGGCGGAAGGTGTGTGGCCGAAGGTCAAGCGATTCCTGCCGTTCACGGATGACGACAGCGAAGACCTGCGCAGCAAGTTCTACGAAGTGACGATGGCGACGGTGCTCGGCGTCGTGGTCGTCTCGGTGCTGCAGGGGGCGGTCGTCGGCATGGCGTTCGCCGCGGTCGGTCTGCCGAATCCGATCGTCTGGGGCGCTGTGACGGCGATCGCGTCGGTGCTGCCGCTGCTGGGCTCTGCGCTGGTGTGGGTGCCGGGCGTGATTGCGCTGGTGGCGCTCGACCGCGTTGGCGCGGCGATCGGATTGGCGCTGTTCTGCGGGATCGTCGTCTCGAATCTCGACAATGTTCTGCGCCCGATCGTGCTCAAGCGCGTGGGGAACCTGCACCCGCTCACGACGCTGCTGGGGGCCTTCGCGGGCGTGGAATACACAGGACTGATCGGCATTCTGCTCGGGCCGCTGGCGATCACCTGGTTCTTCGAGCTGCTGCTGATCTACGACAAAGAGTATGGGCTGACGGATCGCTTCAATCTCATGGGACGCCGGAGCGCCTGACGTTGCGGCGGTCTCCGGCCGCGCGAGAAGAAGCCTCGCTGCGTGATTTCTGGTGGCATGGCCCCACGCACGCACGGTACCCTCACCCCGTGCTCGCCTCCCTCTGCTCCGCCGCCGTCCTCGGTATCGACGCCATACCGATCACCGTCGAAGTCAACGTGTCACAGGGTCTGCCTTTGTGGACCATCGTTGGCCTCGCCGACAGCGTCGTGCGGGAGTCCAAGGAGCGCGTCATCGCCGCACTGGGTGAGTGCGGCTTCCGCATTCCATCACTGCGCGTGCTGGCGGCACTGAGCCCCGCCGACGTCCGCAAGATCGGCAACGGCTACGATCTGCCCATCGCACTCGGGTTCCTCGTGGCGACGGGCCAGCTGCGCGCCGATGCGGTGGCGAATCTGATCGCAATCGGCGAACTCGGGCTCGATGGATCACTGCGCGCCGTGCGTGGTGCGCTGAGTGTCGCCCGGATGGTCGCGAGTCATGCGGGATCGGCACACTGCACGTTGCTCGTGCCGCCGGCGAGTGTGGCAGAAGCAGCACTCGTGAATGGCGTCCGCGTCGCCACCGCGACGTCGCTGCGCGATCTTGTCGCGGCGCTGCAGCGCGGATCTCTCGCGCCCGCTGAGGTCCCGGCAACGACCAGAACACCGACACCGGACATTCCGGACTTCTCGGATGTCGTCGGTCAGCCCGCCGCCAAGCGCGCGCTGCTCATCGCTGCCGCCGGCGGACACAACGTCGCGATGACTGGGCCACCGGGCACGGGCAAGACCATGCTCGCGCGTCGATTGCCCGGCATCATGCCCCGCCTCACGGACGCGCAGTTGCTCGACGTCGTCGCGGTGCACTCGATCGCGGGTACGCTCAGTGAGGCACAGCTGCACGGACGCCTCGCGCCATTCCGCGCGCCGCACCACACGATCAGTCCTGCCGGCTTGATCGGTGGTGGTGCCGGCCCTCGCCCCGGTGAAGTGAGTCTTGCCCACGGTGGCGTGCTCTTTCTCGATGAGTTGCCGGAACTCCAGCCTGCCGCGCTGGAAGGACTGCGACAACCGCTCGAAGACCGCGTCGTCACGATTGCGCGCGTCGCTGGAAGCATCCGTTTCCCCTCCGACATCCTGCTCGTGGTCGCGATGAATCCGTGCCCCTGCGGGTACGCGGGCCACGCCACCATCGCCTGCCAATGCGACGAGCGTGCACTCGCCCGCTACCGGCGGCGGGTCTCCGGGCCACTCGCGGACCGCATCGATCTCCACGTGCCGGTTGGGACTGTCCCGCTCGGAGAGCTGGACCAGATGCTGAGACCGCCGGAAACCGATGCACTCCGAGCACAGGTTGTTGATGCGCGCGCGCGACAACTCGCACGATTCGGTGCATTGAATGCCGCCGTCAGTCCACGTCGCCTCTCCACGCCCGGCGGATTTGCCCCCGACGCCCTGTCACTGCTTCGTGATGCGACGGACCGGCTTGGCCTTTCGGCCCGCGCGTGGCACCGCACCCTGCGTGTCGCGCGCACCATCGCGGACCTCGCGGCGGTCGGCCGTGTGGAAAGCAGCGCAGTCGCAGAGGCGCTCAGGTACCGGCGCGCTGGACCGGGCCACAGCGGGAGCCCGCCACCACGGCCGATTGCCTGAGGCCACGCAGGTCGGCACGAACCATGCGACATTAGAGTAGTTTCAGTTCTACGGAGCCGAGTTGCCCGCAGGTCGATTGGGCAGGCATCGCCACGACCCAGAACGCCAGCATGAGCGATACAACCCGACGGCCGGCTCCTACTCCACGCGTTGATGCATCGAGACCGGCGAGGGCGATGCACAGCGACGACTCAGTGCGCTTCGGCCGCGGCGGTGCGGTTCCGACAGTCGGACCGGCAGTGCAGCAGCTGGTGGCTGTTTTCGAATCACTTGGTGACGCAGTCATCATCACCTCGCATGACGGCACGATCGCCATCTGGACTCCTGCGGCCAGCGCCGTTCTGGGTTGGCAGACGGGGGACGTCCTTGGGCGAGCGCTGGTCGAGGTCCTGGATCCAACTCCGGCTGATGTTCAGCGACCGACGGTATTTCTACAGGACGGGACGCCCTGGCTGGGCGCGGCGACCGTGCGCCACCGTGGCCGCGGCAAGATCACCGTACATCTCTCCATCACGCCAATAGCGCTCGGGAACGACGCCGACGCCAGCGAGTCCGGATTGTTGCTGCGCGTTCGGCCGTGGCAGGAACGCCCGCGACCGTACGACGCCGATGAACTCGATCCGGCAGTGCTGCAACGCGCGCTGGAACAGGTCAACGACATCGTGCTGATCTCGGCTGGCCCTGCGTCAGACGCGGCATCATCGCGAATCGTGTACGTGAACGCCGCGTTCGAGCGGGCGCTGGGTTATGCACGCGCCGACGTGATTGGCCAATCGCCCAGCATCCTGCACGGACCCGACACCGATCAGACCGGCGCCGCGCGCCTCGTGTCCGCTGAGCGCGACAGGGAACGCGTTCGTGAAGAGCTGCTCAACTACACAAAACAGGGTGAGCCGATCTGGCTCGACATCGACGTCATCCCGGTCGAGACGCCCGGCGGGACCTACCTGCAGTGGATCGCGGTCGAACGTGACGTCACGTCGCAGAAAGGGCAGGAGGTTGCGCTGCGCGCGCGCGAGGAGCGCCTGCGACTGGCGTTGACCGCCGTCTGGGATGGCCTGTGGGACTGGCACGTGCCGACAGGCTACTGCTATTACGCTCCGCGGTGGTACTCGATGCTCGGTTTTGCCGAGCACGCCCTTGCGCCGCACATCGACACGTTCCTCGATCTCCTGCACCCGCAGGACCTGGCGAAATGTGAGCAGGCGCTGCGCGATCACTTTGACGGGCGCACGGATACATATGCGCTCGAAGTACGGCTCCGCACAGTCGACAACCGCTGGCGATGGGTCCTGACGCGCGGCACGGTCGTCGAACGCGATGCCCACGGCAGGCCGGTCCGCATGATCGGTACGCACACCGACATCTCCGCGCGCAAGCAGGCCGAGCTGGCCCTCCGCACGAGCGAGGAACGGTTCCGCACGCTGACCATGGCCTCACCGCTTGGCATTTTCCTCACCGACGCGGCAGGCCAGTGCACCTTTGCGACGCCCCGGATGCTGGATCTCTGGGGTGTGCCGGTGGACGCACTGCTCGGCCACGGCTTCATCAACGCGGCGCATCCGGACGACCGGGGGCACGTGCAGGACGCGTGGAACGCCGCGGTCAAGTCCGGCACGGGGCTCACCATCGATTACCGGATCGTGCGGCCCGATGGCAGCATCCGATGGATCTGCGAACGGACGGCCGCGCACCGCGATGGCACGAGCCTGACAGGGTTCGTTGGCACCGTGGAGGATGTTTCCTCACCGAAGGCCGCCGCCGAGGATCGTCAGCGACTCGAGGTGCAGATGCAGCACGCGCAGAAGCTTGAGAGCCTTGGAGTGCTCGCGGGCGGCATTGCGCATGACTTCAACAACCTGCTCGTGGGTATCCTCGGCAATGCCAGTCTGGCGCGCGACGAGGTGGAGGCCGGGACGCCGGTTGAGGAGCTGATCGCCGATATCGAGCTTTCAGCGCGCCGGGCAGCAGAGCTCACGATGCAACTGCTCGCCTACGCGGGGAAGGGGCGTTTCAACGTGAAGCCGCTGGATCTTTCGGCAGCGGTGCGCGAGATGTCATCGCTGCTGCATTCCGCGATCTCGAAACGCGCCACACTCACACTGCGGCTCGCGGACACGCTGCCTGCCATCGCGGCCGACGCGATCCAGGTCGAACAGGTCATCATGAACCTGGTGACGAACGCGTCGGACGCCCTCGAGGATCAGCCGGGCGAGATCACGCTTTCGACCGGCACCATGGAGGCCGATGGAGCGTGGCTTGCCGAATGCCTCGCTGCTGACAGCGTGCAGCCCGGCACGTTCGTGTTTGTCGAGGTCGCGGACACGGGAATCGGCATGACCCAGGAGACCGTGCGCCGCATCTTCGACCCGTTCTACACGACGAAGTTCACCGGGCGAGGCCTTGGCCTCGCGGCCACACTCGGCATCGTGCGCGGACATCGCGGTGCCCTTCACGTGCGTAGCGATCCTGGCAGCGGCACGGTCTTCCGCGTCCTGTTGCCACCGGAGGGCGGGCACGAACACATCGTCGCGGAGTCGCCGGAGTCTGGAGAGAAGCTGCGGAGCGGGACGATCCTGCTCGTGGATGACGAGGCGTCGGTTCGCGACGTTGCGCGGCGCATGCTCACGCGCCATGGCTACCGTGTCATTGAAGCCGCTGACGGCGACGACGCGCTGCTGCAGTTCAGCGAGCATGAATCCGAACTCCTCGCCGTCGTGCTCGACGTGACCATGCCGCGGCGCAGTGGAACGGAAGTGCTGGCCGAACTCCGCCGCCGTGGCGCGACGGTCCCGGTGGTCCTCGCGAGCGGCTACTCTTCCGAGTCGCTGGCGCGGCCCGACGCTGGCGACCCCCTGCCGGTCTTTGTGCAGAAGCCCTTCGGCACCGAGGCGCTGCTGGCCGGAATCGACGCGGCGCTGGCGCGCCGCGGCTCCGTATCGTAGGCGTCGGCCTCGGTCCACGCGAAACACTGCAGGTAGATTGCGTGTAGTTCGCAGACCAACGTGGCCGGCTGCCATGCACATGCCTTCAGGAGACGCTCGACGTGTTCGGTTGCTTCCGCCGCATGATCGTTCTGGTTCTTGCCGTTGGGATTGCGGCTGTGGCATACGCAACGCGCGATGCGTGGCTTCCGCGCGCACGAGCGGTGCTCCGCGCTGCGCGCGCACCTGGCCCCGGCGCAACTGACCCGGCGAAGCCAACGACCGTTCCTGACACCGGGTGGGCGCTGCTTGCGGCCGGGAGCGCGGCGGATGGGAACCGCGCCGTCGCGCGTCTCGCGCAGCCGCGTGGGCCGGCGTACGTGTCGCTCGACGCAGATGACTTTGCCGCCGCGCTGCTCGACTCACTGACCACGCAGCTTCCCAGCAGCGCGGAGCGGGTGGAGGTGCGCGCCACGGGCAGTGAGTTCCAGGTCCGGGCGTCCGTCAAGCTCGGTGACATCGGCGGCCGGGCCGTGCTGGGCCCCCTCGCGTCGATGGTGGGCGAGCGTGAGTCGCTCACGCTTGGCGGAACTGTTGAACCGACCTCCGTTCCCGGGGTAGCGCAGTTCAGGCTCACCAGCGTTCGGATCGGCGATTTCGCCGTGCCGGGCGCGGTCGTCCCGCGTCTCGTTCAGGCCATCACGCGACAGCCGGCGCGCTCGGGCGTTGACGCCGCTGCGTTCTCCGTGCGGCTCCCGAAGGGTGTCGGTGATGTCCGCGTTTCCCGAGGCAGGATCACGCTCTACCGCTCAGCACCGTGAATCGTCGTATCCTCGTCATTGACGATGAAGCCCCAATCCGTTCCGCCCTTGGCCAACTCCTCGAGTACGAAGGGTACGAAGTACGCACCGTCGCGAGCGGCGCTGATGGCCTGATCGAGTATGAAAAATTCCGCCCGCACCTGGTGTTCAGTGACGTGAAGATGGCGGGCATGGATGGCCTCGACGTCCTGCGCGCGCTGCGCGCGCGCGATTCGCGGGCGCTGGTGGTCATGATCAGCGGCCACGCCACGCTGGCGACGGCCGTCGAGGCGACACAGGCCGGCGCGTACGATGTGATGGAGAAACCGCTCGACACCGACCGGATCCTCGTGCTGCTGCGCAACGCGCTTCGCCACCTCGACCTCGAGGAGGAGAACGCCACGCTCCTCGAGCAGCTTGATGCGCGCCGCGAGATTGTCGGACAGAGCCATGCCATCGTCTCCCTGCTCGAGCGCGTGGATCGCGTCGCGACGACACCCGCGCGCGTGTTGATCACCGGTGAGAACGGCACCGGCAAGGAACTCGTTGCCCGCGCGATTCATCGCGGTTCGCAGCGTGCGAAAAAGGCGTTCGTGGAGGTGAACTGCGCCGCGATTCCGGGCGAATTGATCGAGAGCGAGCTGTTCGGGCACATGCGGGGCTCCTTCACCGGTGCGATCGCGGACCGGCCGGGCAAGTTCGAGCAGGCTGACGGAGGGACGCTCTTCCTCGACGAGATCGGCGACATGTCGCTCGCCGCGCAGGCGAAGGTGCTGCGTGTGCTGCAGGACGGCGTGGTCACGCGCATTGGCGGGAGCAAGCCGGTGCAGGTGGACGTCCGCGTGCTCGCCGCCACGAACAAGGAACTCGAGCACGAGATCACCGAGGGGCGCTTTCGGGAGGATCTCTTCTATCGGCTGAATGTCGTTCCGATCAGTGTGCCGCCATTGCGGGAGCGCCGCGACGACATTCCGTTGCTGATTGCGTTCTTCGTGCAGCAGATGGCGCAGCGCGATGGCGTCGCTCCGCGCCGGTTTTCACCGGACGCTGTCCGCGCGCTGACGGAACTCGACTGGAGTGGCAACGTCAGGGAACTCCGCAACACCGTCGAGCGATTGCTCATCCTCAGCGCCGGCGACGGCATCGCCCTGGCGGATGTTCATCGTCTGGTGGGTCGTCCGAGCGCCGACACCGCGGGGCTTGGCGCCCTGATGCAATGCAAGAGCTTCGAGGACTTCAAGCTCGCGGCCGAGGAGGCATTCCTGCGCGTGAAACTGCGCGAGCATGAGTGGAACGTCAGCGAGACGGCCCGCGCCCTGGACATGCCACGGTCGAACCTGTACAAGAAGATCGAGCGCTACGGGCTGGTCCGCGCAGGGATGTCGGCGACCTGATGTCGCGCGTCAACCGATTCGGACAGCCGATTGGCGACGCCGTGCTGCAATGGCGCCCGCCTGACACGCCTCCCACCGAGCCGATTGCCGGGGTCCGGTGCGATGTCGTCCCGCTCGATCTCGATGTCCACGCCAACGACCTGTACCTGGCCAACGAACGTGGCGATGGCAGCAACTGGACGTATCTCTTCTCCGAGCCGCCATCGTCGCGAGAGGCGTACCTCGCCTACATGCGCAGTGAGTTCGGCGGGACGGACCCGCTCTGCTTCGCGATCGTCGACCGCGCGTCGCGGCTGGCCGTTGGCGTGGCCAGCTACATGCGTATCGTGCCGGCACATGGATGCATCGAGGTCGGGCACATCAATTTTTCACCGGCGCTGCAGCGGACGCCTGTCGCAACCGACGCGATGTACCTGATGATGCGGCGCGTGTTCGACCTGGGCTATCGCCGCTACGAGTGGAAGTGTGATTCGCTGAATGCGCCCTCGCGTGCCGCTGCGCAACGACTCGGTTTCTCGTTCGAGGGTGTCTTCCGGAATGCCATCGTCTACAAGGGCCGGAACCGCGACACGGCCTGGTATTCGATCACCGATGCCGAGTGGCCGGCGATCCGGGCTGCCTTCGAGCAATGGTTGGCGCCCGAGAACTTCGACGCGCACGGTTCCCAGCGCGTGCAACTCCGCTGGCTGACCGCACCGCTGTTGCGCTCCGTGGGATAGCGTGGCGCGTGCCGCGGTCGCCGGGCGGGCGCGGCGCTCGGCAGGTGATGGAGTCTGGCCCTTCTACGCGGCAGTGCACGTCACGGCCGGCCCCAGGCCCCGCGTGAGACACACGTCCGGGCCGGTCGCCATCGGGTGGATTCGCGAAACAGGCTGACAACAATGATCCGGCGTTCCTCGGCACCCGTGCCGGGCCACACGGGAACCCGGAGTCGACACGCGCACGCGTACGAGCCTGCCGGCCTCATTCCATGGCGAAACACGCGACAGGCAGGCTTCCCGGACGGAGCGGAACGTCGGCTAGCTTTCGGCATCCCGCTCCCGGACCGTGTATCCGGCGGATCCACCTTCTTTTCTTACGCGCCACCATGTCCGACTTCCAGAACTACATCGCGGGCCAGTGGGTTGCCTCGTCCACGGGCGCCTGGTTCGAGAACCGCAATCCTGCCGACACGAGCGATCTGGTGGGGCGCTTTCCGCGCTCGTCGGTCGACGACGTGAACCGCGCCGTCACCAGCGCGCAACGGGGCTTTGCCGCGTGGAAGGCCGTGCCCGCACCGGCCCGCGGCGATGTCCTGCGCCGCGTGGGCGACCTGCTCACGGCGCGGAAGGAAGAACTGGCGGACATCATGACGCGCGAGATGGGCAAGCCGCTGGCTGAGACGCGTGGCGATGTGCAGGAAGGAATCGATACTGCTTATTACGCCGGCACGATGGGCCGCCAACTCTTTGGCAAGACGGTACCGAGTGAGCTCAGCAACAAGTGGGCGATGAGTTTCCGGCGGCCGATCGGCGTGTGTGGCCTCATCACGCCGTTCAACTTTCCGCTCGCCATTCCGACCTGGAAGAGCTTTCCCGCGCTGCTGTGCGGAAACGCCGTGATCTTCAAGCCCGCCGAGGACGTGCCACAGACGGTGGCGGTGCTGGTCGAGATCCTGCTCGAGGCCGGGGTGCATCCCGAGGCCGTTCAGCTCGTGCACGGTTTTGGCGAGGAGGTCGGTGCTGCGCTTGTCTCACATCCCGACGTGCCGGTCGTGTCGTTCACTGGTTCGACACAGACCGGGTCGTTGATCGGCGAAACCTGCGGGCGCATGCACAAGCGGCTGTCGCTCGAGATGGGTGGGAAGAACGCGCAGATCGTCCTCGATGATGCGAACCTCGATCTGGCCCTCGAGGGCGTGCTCTGGGGTGCCTTCGGCACCACCGGTCAGCGCTGCACCGCGACGTCGCGACTCATCCTGCAGTCCGGCATCCACGACGGATTCCTCGACCGGCTCGTTTCTGCCGCGTCGCGGCTTCGCCTCGGCGATGGCCGGAAAGCCGGAACCGACGTCGGCCCGCTGATCCACGACGCCTCGCGCGAAAACGTCGAACGGTACGTCGAGATCGGCAGGTCGGCTGGCAACGCGCTCCTCACCGGCGGCCAACGCGCCACCGGCGGAGACCTCGACGCGGGTTTCTTCTTCCAGCCGACCATCTTCGCCGGAGTGACACCGGGCGATCGCCTCGAACAGGAGGAGATCTTCGGACCGCTGCTCAGCGTCATCAAGGTGGCCGACGCCGACGAAGCCTTCCGCGTCAACAACGGTGTGAAGTACGGACTGTCATCATCGGTCTATACCAGCAACGTCAACCTGGCGTTCCGGGCACTCAACGAATTGGACAACGGTATCACGTACGTGAACGCGCCAACCATCGGTGCGGAGGCGCACATGCCCTTCGGCGGGGTGAAGCAGACGGGCAATGGGCACCGGGAAGGCGGATGGGAGGTATACGACTTCTATTCCGAAACAAAAGTGGGATACGTCGACTACTCCGGCCGCCTGCAGCGGGCGCAGATCGACAACTACTGAGTGACTCGAGCGGGGTACTGCAGGAAATCGCTTCGTCCTGCGATACTCCAGTGTGTGGCGCGTTGCGCGGCATGGCAGTATGCGACGCATGAACGAGGCAGAAAGACCGGCGGGACCGCTTGCGGCCCGTTGCGGTGCCAGATTGCTTTTGTCTGTGAGTCGGTCGTCCTGCGAAGTCGAGGCGCTGCCGATTCTTCCTCCCTAGCTGCCGGACACGCGTCCAGCTGGTCACATGGACCTGCAACAGGACAGTCAGTCACCAGAACCTCGCGCGATCTCCGACACGGAGCGTCGCGAGGCGTTGCGAAGGGTGAACCGCAGAGGATTGGCGTGGGCGTGGGAATGGGCGAAGTCATTCAGCGTCACTGTTCTCGTGATTCTGCTCGTCCGGACGTTCTTGCTCGACATCTTCCGGATCCCGAGCAGCAGCATGGAAGGCACCTTGCTGGTTGGGGACATCCTGTTCGTCAACAAGCTCGCCTACGGTGCGGAGGTTCCGTTTTCCGCGGCACGGCTGCCGCCGACGCGCGTGCCGGAGCGAGGAGAGCTGATCGTCTTCAAATGGCCGCTCGATCATTCGAAGGCGTTCGTCAAGCGGCTCGTCGGTCTCCCCGGCGATACGATCGCGATGCGCCGGGGTAGCCTCAGCGTGAACGGCGTGACGCAGCACGAGAGCTTCACGCGTCGCAACCCGGCGGTCGCAGACCCGATGGTGGTGGAGTTTGACTGGCTGCGCCGGGCGCTGCTGCCGGCAGCGCACGCCTCGCCCGGCGCGCATCCCACTCGCAATACCTGGGGTCCGCTCGTGGTGCCACCGCACAACTACTTCATGCTCGGCGACAACCGCGACAACTCGTCGGACAGCAGGTATTGGGGATTCGTGTCGGACTCGCTGCTGCTTGGCCAGCCGATGCTGGTGTACTACAGCGTGGTGCCCGATTCCGTCGCGCCAGGCTCGTGGCTCTCTCGGGTCCGATGGCATCGCATCGGCGAATGGGTGCGGTGAGCGTTCGTCACTGGTACTGAGCACGTGAAGCACCTGCGGATGCGCGGACTGCCTCTTCCGCCGCCGCAGTATGTCCCTCGTTGCCGGAAGGAGTGCGTCGCATGTCGGTGTCCCGCCGTTCCAAGCTGCCGTCGGATGAAGGATCGCTCGATCAGTACCTGAAGGACATCAGCCGCTACCCGCTCATCACGCGTGAACGCGAAGCCGAGCTCGCACGGGAGATCCGCGCCGGCGACCGGGAGGCACTCGATACGCTGGTGCGGTCGAACCTGCGATTCGTGGTTTCGGTGGCCAAGAAGTACCAGAATCAGGGCGTGTCACTCTCCGACCTGATCAACGAGGGCAACCTTGGCCTGATTCGCGCGGCGCAGAAGTTCGACGAGACCAAGGAGATCAAGTTCATCTCCTATGCTGTGTGGTGGATTCGACAGGCGATCCTGCAGGCGTTGGCGGAGCAGAGCCGGATCGTGCGCGTGCCGCTCAACCGTGCCGGTGCACTGCATCGGATCGGCAAGCGCGCGAACGCGATGGTCCAGGAGCTCGGCCGCGAAGCGACGCACGACGAGATCGCCAGGGATATGTCGCTGCCGCTCGACGAAGTCTCGATGACGATGGGCATCGCGCAGGGGCATGTCTCGCTCGATTCTCCGGTCACGCCAGGCGAGGACAATCGTCTCAGCGACTATCTCGCCGACACCGAGCATGCGTCACCGGAAGAAGAGATGGTGGAGAAAGCCATGCTCGAGACGGTCGGTGGCGCGCTGGATCGGCTCAAGGAGCGCGAGGCGAAGATCCTCCGCATGTACTTTGGTCTCGACGAGTCGGAGCCCCTCACGCTCGAGGAGATCGGACTCCGACTTGGCATCACGCGCGAGCGGGTCCGGCAGATCAAGGAGAAAGCGCTCAGTCGTCTGCGCCATGTGAGCAACTCCCGCGCACTCGAAAGCTTCTACGTATCCTGACGGCCGAGCGGAGCGTGTCCACGCTGCCGCTCCGGCCATGGTGACGTAAATTGCGTGGCGCGCGGTGCCGCTCGCCCGCATTCACACCACGTCACCGGACTCCTCGGAAATGACTGCCAGCAACTCCTTCGACGTCACCACCGGCGTTGACCTGCAGGAAGTGGACAACGCCGTAAATCAGGCCCAGAAAGAGGCAGCGCAGCGTTATGATTTCAAGGGCGCGCTCGTCGAGATCAACTTCAGCCGTGCCGAGTCGAAGGTGGAGCTGAAGACTGACAGCGACATGCGCATGGAGGCGCTCCATGACATGCTGCTGTCGAAGCTCATCAAGCGCGGTGTTCCAGTGAAGAACCTTGACGTCGGTGACGTGAAGCCCGCCGGCGGAGACACACTCATCCGGACCATCGGCCTGAAGATGAACCTGGACGGTGAGACGGCAAAGAAAGTCGCCGCCGCCATCAAGGCTGCAAAACTGAAGAAGGTGCAGGCCGCCATCCAGGGCGATCAGGTGCGGATCACGTCGCCATCGAGAGACGACCTGCAGGAGGCGATTGCGCTGTTGCGCAAGGAGGATTTTGGCGTGGAGCTGCAGTTCGGCAACTTCCGATGACGCTGACCGAGGCACGACGCGTCACGGCGGCGGGGATTTCGCGTGCCGCGGAGGGCATGGCGCCCGTCTTCGCGAACACGCCACTCGTTCGTCACGATGACGTGGACGGCTGGCTCGGTGCGCAGGTGGTACTCAAACTTGAATCGCTTGGGCCACTGCGCTCCTTCAAGGGGCGTGGCGGCTTCTGGTACATGGCGGAGCGTGGATCCCGTGATGCGGTCTGTGCCGCGTCGGCCGGCAACTTCGGGCAGGCGCTGGCGTATGCGGCGCGTGACGCGGGCGTGCACTGCACCATCTTCGCGTCAGTGAACGCCAGCCCGCTCAAGGTGGCCCGAATGCGGGCGCTGGGTGCCAATGTCATACAGCGGGGCGATGATTTCGACGCCGCGAAGGACGCGGCACGCGACTATGCGCACGAGCATGGCATCGAGTTCGTCGAAGACGGCAAGGCGCTCGCGATCACGGAAGGCGCAGGGACGATTGGTGTCGAGATCTCGGGCGCGGTCACGCTCGACACGCTGCTGGTGCCCCTCGGCAACGGTGCGTTGCTGGCCGGTGTGGCGACGTGGATGAAGTCCGTGTCGCCTGCCACTCGGGTGATCGGCGTGGTGGCGGAAGGTGCGCCCAGCATGATGAAGGCGCTGACGGGCATTCAGGTGGATCACACGGCGCGGGTGGAGACCATCGCGGATGGCATCGCGGTCCGCGTTCCGGTTCCCGAAGCCGTGGACGATCTCCGTGGCCTGGCCGACGATCTCGTCGCGGTGTCCGAGGTGGCGATCCTTTCCGCGATGCGCGGCCTCCTGTCGCACGTCGGACTTGTCATCGAGCCGGCAGGCGCCGTCGGCGTCGCAGCGCTGCTGTCGGCAGCGCACGGGAGCTATGGCGATCGAGTGGGCACGATCCTCTGCGGCGGCAATGTCACCATCGCTCAACTCACCGCCTGGGGTGCGTTGCGCGCTGCCATTGGCTGAGGTCCCGTCCCTCGATCCTGTGAGCCGGGGATCCGTTCGTCCATTCGCCCCCGCGTGAAATTCTCAACTCGCTGTCAGGAACAACGTCAGGCCTGCGCCTGATTCCCGCGCAGCGTGAGCGGCGTCATTCAGGCGACACACCACGCAATTTCAGCTCCCATCGATCACGTACGAGCGGCCGACCGAACGCCGTGTGTGGTGTCCCTTCCGCGTGCGTGAATCCGGCGCCGTGCACGAGGAGGCGCGCGGTCTTCATCGCGTCGAGCAGGTCGAGCTGGAGGCGCTCGTATCCGGCGCGCGTGGCAAAGGCCACCGCTTCCGCGATGAGCCGGCGTCCGATGCCAACACCGCGTGCGTGTGATTCGACATGCAATTGCCACAGCACGGCAGTGCGTTCATCAAGGCGCCGCACGAAGACAGCGCCCACAACCGCTCCTTCGCGCTCCGCCATCCAGGCGCAGTCGCTCGCGGCGTCGAATGCGGCGGCGAATTGCGCCGCGGCAAGGAGCGCCTGCGCTTCGTAGGTCCCACCGAATTCAAACTCCTCCTGCGCCGACGCGATGCTGCGCTGCGTGGCATACGCGATGTCGCCCGGGCGCTGCGGACGCAGCAGCCAGGGCGTCCTGTCACGCGCCGGCACGTCGAGACCGAAGGCGCCTTCGATCCGTTCCATCGCATCGAGCAGTGGTTCGTGAATGTGCGTCGGAAGCTGGCGCACCAGCGTGGCGTATCGCGCGGTGGTGATTTCGTTGATGGTTCGCACCTCCGCAACGCCCGACGGTGTGAGCACGAGCGGCTGCTGACGGCTGTCGCTCGCGTTCGACGTGCGGCCGACGATGTCGGTCGTTTCCAGCCGGCGGATCACGCGGCTGAGGTATCCCGCATCGAGGCCAAGCGAGCGGCTCAACGCCGTGACCGTCCGCGGCTCACCTGAGGCGAGTTCGAGCAGGACGCGCACTTCCGTCGCCGAATAGGAGCTTCCGGCAGGCCCGGCCTCCAGGGCGCCGAGCCGTTGGCCAAAGAACCGTGTGAACCGCCGAAGTGCCGCGATCTTCTGGTCGAGCGGGAGCGGCGGCATGTCACATGGGGCAGGGGAATGCATGCTATCGGCACAGGAAACATATGCCCCAGGCATCTCGCCGGTCAGGCGAGTTCGCTTCCCGACTGCTCAGGGACCGGTATGTTCACCGGATGAAAATCGGATTCATCACGCTCGGCTGCGACAAGAACACGGTAGACACCGAGCGCTACCTTGCGCAGCTCGCCTCCTATGGCGGCGAGCACACGGACGATCTCCGCAGTGCCGAGGTGATCGTCGTCAACACCTGTGGCTTCATCGACGCGGCGAAGAAGGAATCCATCGACGCCATACTCGAGGCTGCTCGGCACAAGGTTGACGGGGCCTGCCAGGCGGTGGTGGCGCTCGGGTGCATGGTCCAGCGGCACCAGGACGAGCTGGCCGAGGCGATCCCGGAGGTCGACCTGTTCCTCGGAACGACCGACGTGGACCGGCTCATTCCTGAGTTGCAGCGACGCGGACTGATCGATGCGGCGCCGATGTTCCATCCCGGTGAGCGGGTCTTCAGTGGCGACGCACCACATGTGCGATACCTCAAGGTCAGCGAAGGCTGCGATCACGGCTGCGCCTTCTGTGCGATCCCGCTGATGCGGGGCAAGCATCGCAGTTTTGCTCTCGCCGACGTCATTCGCGAGGCGCAGCTGCTCGAGCTGCAGGGCGCACGTGAGGTGAGCCTCGTGGCGCAGGATCTGGCACACTACGGTCGCGATCGACGCGATGGGACCGGACTGCCCGAACTGCTCGAAGCCCTGTTGCGCGAGACGGATATCCCGTGGTTCCGCAATCTGTACTTGTACAACGCCGGCATCACGCCCCGATTCCTCGAGGTCGTGGCCAACAACCCGCGAATCCTGCCGTACCTCGACATGCCCGTGCAGCATGGCAGCGACTCCGTGCTCGCGCGCATGCGCCGCCCGGAGCGCCGCAAGGTGGTGGCAGAGAAGGTGGCGCGATTCCGGGACGCAGTGCCCGACCTCACGATTCGGACGACGTGCATCGTGGGCTTTCCTGGCGAGACGGAGGATGACTTCGAGATCCTGCTGGATTTCCTCGCTGAAATGCAGTTCGACCGTGTCGGTGCATTCACGTACAGCGCGCAGGATGGAACCGCGGCGGCGGCGATGGTGGACGACGTCCCGGACGAAGTCAAGCACGAGCGACTCGAACGGCTGCTGCGCGTGCAATCCGCGATCACCGGTGAGCGATACGAACGCCACATTGGTCGCACTGCGTTCGTGCTCGTGGACCGTGCAGGCAATCACGAGGAGCTGGCCGTGGCACGTGCGCCCTGGCAGGCGGACGACATCGATGGGGTGACGCATCTGGATACCGATGCACCGATCGGATCGCTGGTCGAGGCGACGATTACCGATGTCGTGGACGACTACGATTTCGAAGCCACCGCGACGGGAGTCGTGCTGTTGCCGCCGACATCCGTCGCGCGGGACCGCGCCGCGCGAGTGCTGCCGGTGGCCGCTTCATCCTCGATCGGGAGCTTTGGAAGATGACCGCTGTCGTGACATCGGAATCGCAGGCGATCATGGCGCGGGCGCGCCAGCTCTTTCCGGGCGGTGTGAACTCGCCCGTGCGCGCGTTTGGTGGGGTTGGGGGCGAGCCGTTCGTCGTGCAGCGCGGCGAGGGGCCGTACATCTGGGACGCGGATGGAAATCGCTACATCGACTACGTGCTCAGCTGGGGCCCACTGGTGCTGGGCCATGCGGCGCCGGTGGTGCTCGACGCACTGCACGACGTCATGCAGCGCGGCACGAGCTTTGGCATTCCCACGGGACTGGAAGTGCAGCTGGCGGAGCGCATCGTGCAGCGGATGCCGCATATCGAGATGCTGCGGTTCACCAGCAGTGGCACTGAAGCGGCCATGAGCATCGCGCGCGTGGCACGCGCCGCGACGGGCCGCGACGCCATTCTCAAGTTCGATGGCTGTTATCACGGACACGCCGACTCCTTTCTCGTGAAGGCCGGTTCCGGCGTCGCGACGCTCAACCTTCCGAACTCACCCGGCGTACCCGCCGCGCTGGCCGCACTGACATACACCGCGCCGTTCAACGACCTCGATGCTGTGCGCGCAGTCGCCACGCAGGTGCCACTGGCCGCGATCCTCATCGAGCCGATCATCGGCAACGCGGGATTCATCGAACCGCTGCCGGGCTTTCTGACAGGCCTGCGGCAGATCGCGGACGAGACGGGTGCCCTGCTCGTCTTCGACGAGGTCATGACCGGGTTCCGCATCGCCTTCGGTGGGGCGGTGGAGCGCTTCGGCGTCACGCCCGACCTGACGGCGTTCGGTAAGGTCATTGGTGGCGGGTTGCCGGTGGCGGCGTACGGTGGCAGACGGGAGCTCATGCAGCAGGTGGCGCCGAGCGGCTCGGTGTACCAGGCGGGAACACTGAGCGGCAATCCGCTCGCGATGGCCGGCGGTCTGGCCACGCTCACCTCGCTGACGCGGGAGCTGCACCAGATCATCGAGCGTCGGACGGGTGTCCTCGTGGCAGGGCTGCGCGAGATCATGGCCCGCGAAGGCGTGCCATTCCAGGCGTCGCACGCCGGCTCCATGTGGGGGTTCTTCTTCCACCCCGGACCCGTCACGAATTTCGCCCAGGCTCGTCAGAGTGATGTGCCCCTGTTCAACCGCTTCTTCCATGCCGCGCGTGAGCGCGGCGTGTATCTCGCGCCGTCGGCGTTCGAGGCGGCATTCATGAGCGCTGCCCACGGCGACGACGTCGTTGCCGACACGCTCGAGCGACTCTCTGATGCAATTCTCGCGGCGAAATCGTAGTCCCCTCTCTCGCTTGGTGCGCCGACTGGCGCTCGTCGCCGTCGGGGTCGTGGCCCCGGCGGGCATGCATGCCTCGGTGGTGGGTGTCGTGCGCGAGGCGCTGCTCCAGATGGACACGCGAAGCGAACCGGTCATTCGGGTGTTGCTCGGTTACGCGGATGCCATCCCGCCCGAGAACGCCGACCTGGGCGGGACCGCAGTTTGGAACGGGCGTCGCTATCGTGGCCGAATTGTCTTCGTTCCTGACGCTGGACGGTACGCCGTCATCAACCGTCTCGAGCTCGAGGAGTATCTGCGAGGCGTACTGCCCGGCGAGCTCGGGTCACGTGATCCGCGCGATCGTGCGGCGATGCAGGCGCAGGCTGTGGCAGCGCGGTCGTACGCCGCCGCCAGAATGGGTGAGCGTCGAGCGCTGTATGACGTCACCGCGACGGTGTCCGACCAGGTCTATGGTGGCCTGTCGGTCGAGAACCCCGCTGCAGATGACGCGGTGCGAGCGACTGTCGGGCTCGTCCTCACCTGGGGTGACCGGATCATCACCGCACCGTACCACTCGCAAGGCGGTGAGATCACGGCCGCCGCCGACGAAGTATTCTGGAAACGGAGCGGCGAGCCCTACCTGCGCGCGGTGGACGATCGGCGGCCGGGTGGTGGCTGCTTCTGCGACGTCGGTGGCAGCCGGGAATGGGAGCGTCGCTTTTCGCTCGCCGACCTCGGTGAACTGCTCGCGGAACACGGTCGTCTCGCTGGTGCCGGTGCCACCGGCGCCGTGCGGTCCGTGCGCATCGCGTCACGCGGGGCGTCCGGTCGCGTCACGGCGCTCGAAATCGAGACCAGCGCCGGTCCCGCCGTGTTGCGAGGCAATGACATCCGCTATGTCCTGCGCACCCGCGGAGCGCTTCTGCCGAGCACCCGTTTCGCGTTCGAGATGGTGGGGTCGCAGGTCGTGTTGCGTGGCACGGGGAATGGCCACGGTGTGGGGATGTCGCAGTGGGGGGCGATTGGTCGAGCGCGAGCGGGCCAGGACGCCCGCACGATCCTGTCGGCATACTATCCCGGCACGAGACTCGCCCCGCTGATCTGACGGTCGGCCGCAGGCGACACGCAGACGCAGCCTGCTGCGGTGCCGCCCGCCACAGTTACTTTCCGGGCATGACCAAGCCAGCTCTCCGCATCGGTGTGATTGGCGCAGGGGCCATCGCACAACTTGCCCACCTGCCGGTGCTCGCGAAGATGCGCGGCGTGCAACTGGTCGCGCTCTGCGACAATGACGGCGCAAAGGTGCGCGCGCTGGCGGACCGCTTCAATGTGCCGGATACGTTCACGGACATCGAGGAACTGCTCGAGTTCGAGGACGTCGATGCGGTGCTGATCTCGACCCCGAACCATCTCCACGAACCGCACGTATTGAGCGCCCTCAAGAGCAAGCGCCACGTACTCTGCGAGCGACCGCTGGCACTGACCACCAAGGGTGTCGAGCGAATTCTGGCGGCGGCCGAGAAGCACGAGATGAAGGTCGTGGTCGGACATAATCACCGATTCCGCACCGAGGTGCAGAATCTCGAGGCATTCATTCGCGGTGGCGAGCTCGGTCGGCTGATCGGAATTCGCGCCGGCGCCTACAAGACGCGGCGTGCTGACGCAGGCTGGCGCTCACGGCGTGCCGAGGCGGGTGGCGGGATCTTCCTCGATCAGGGAGTTCCCTTGCTCGACCTGGCCTGTTGGCTGGCAGACTTCCCCGATCCGGTGCGTGTCACGGCGAGCATGGATCGCGGCAGTGGCGCGCGCGCCGTCGAGGACGCCATGTACGTGCATGTGCAGTATGCCTCGGGCCTCAGCGTCGCCATCGACACCGCGTGGGGATACGTCGGCGAAGAGGATCGGTGGTGGTTCGAGGTGCTTGGCAGCAGGGGAACCGCGCGCCTGGCGCCGCTGCGCGTCGTGAAGGAACTGAACGGCCGGGCGGTGGACGTTTCGCCAACCGGCGCGGCACAGCGCGACAGCGCGTTCATCCAGAGTTATCGCGCTGAACTCGCGCACTTCGCCGCGGTGCTGTATGGCGATGCGGCGTATGAACCGCCCGGTGACCAGATCGTCGTGCAGCGGCTGGTTGAAGCGATCTACCGCAGCGCGGAAGAGGGGAAGGAAGTCCGGCTGTGATGCGCCTGCTCCGGCGACTTGCGCTGCGCAGCATGCTGCCATTGCTGGCGTTGGTGGGCGTGCTCGGCGCGCAAGGCACGATTGACTGGTCGCGGAAGCCGGTCCTCCTGCTCACGATGGGGCAGGGTGAGGAAGTCTTCGAGAAATTCGGACACAATGCGATCGTCGTCTGGGATGAGGCGCGCGGCGAGCCGGTCGCGTACAACTGGGGCATGTTCGATTTCGCACAGCCGCGATTCATCCAGCGGTTCCTCAGCGGCGACACGAAGTACTGGATGGAGCCACGGTCGTTCCGGGGCACGATCCTCGATTACCAGCGACTGAACCGCACGGTCACCGCGCAGGAGCTGGCGCTGACGCCACGACAGAAAGCCCAGCTGCTTGCCGCGCTCGCCGAGAACGCTCGCGAGGAGAACAAGTACTATCGGTACGACTACTACCGCGACAACTGCAGTACCCGCGTGCGTGACGCGCTCGATGTCGTCACTGGGGGCGTGCTGAAGCAGGCGATGCTGGCACAGCCCGGACGGGGGAGTTACCGCTGGCACACACGCCGCTTGCTCGCCTATAGCGCACCGCTCTACGTCGGCATTCAACTCGTGCTTGGCGTCGATGCCGACAAGCCGCTGACCGGCTGGGAGGAAGCGTTCCTGCCGCAGTCACTCTCGGAATCGGTTGGCCGCATCGAGTTGCCCGCCGCTGATGGGCTGCCGGTCCGTCCGCTCGCTGCACCGATCGATACGATCTTCCGCTCGTCGCGCGCTGCCGAGCCGCTCGAGGTTGAACCCAGGCTCGCGACAGCGGCAGTGTTGGGTGTGATCGTTGGATGCTTGCTCCTCGGCCTTGCGCGCATGGGGCGCTTCGGCGCAGCAACCGGCATGGCGTTGTGGGCGATACTCTGCACGCTGGGCGGCACTGCGCTGCTGCTCGCATGGTTTGCAACACGACATGCCTTCATGGCCAACAATCCCAGCGTGGCGATGATCAATCCCGGGTGGATCGTCGCACTTGCGGCCGCAGCAATGGTCGCGCGCGGTGGTGCCTCACGTGGTGTGCGGAGTGCACTGCGATGGCTTTTGGTGATTGCGGTGGTCGGAACCGCAGGTGCGGTGCTGCTCGGGCATGCCGAAAGCGCACTGGAAATCGCAGCGCTGTTTCTCCCTGGGCATGCGGCAGCGGTGTACGCGTCTGACCGCTTCAAGCAGAACGCCCCCCGACCAGTCGCCTGATCGAGGGGCACTCAGCTACGGCCTGCGCAGGATCAGCGGCAGATCCACGGTGTCGCGTTTTCACGAGCCGTGCTGCGACGTGCCGTTGTCTCATCCGTCGCGGTGAACGTCACTTCGAGGAAGCCGTCATCCTGACTCTGCGACGTGCACGCCATTTCCTTGCGCACGCTGAACGTCCCGTTCGAGTCTGCCTTGATCGGCCCGAACGCAATCGCCTGACTCGTATTCGGCGGCGGCGAGCCTGTCAGGCGCACCGGTCCATTCGGCGTGAAGTTTGAGCCCGTGATCGTGATCACGGGACCGCTCGCCTGACGCTGGATGGAGACGCTGATCTTGAGCGGCGGAGTGGACTGCGCGTGCGCCATCATGGGCGCCGCAGCAACGGCCAGCCCGACCAGAACGGTCGCCCGGATGGACGACCATGCGCGACGAGCCAGAGTGACACGCATGAACAACTCCTGAGAGAAGGGAGCCTGCCGCGACGCACACGAGAGGCAGTCGGCACGCCGACCGAAGCAGGCTGCCATCAGCCCGCCCAACGTGCACCGACGCTGTAATATACACCGTAACCACGCTTGAGTTCAGCGCTCCAAACTGTTTGTTTGATTGCACTTATGCCATTGTCTGTCCGGCCGGCCCGCCTTCGATGAGCCTGCGTGATCGCCTCGACGACGCCGTTGCCCGCGCCGCAGTCGTCGAGCAGGAGCTCCTCGATCCCCGAACGGTGAAGGATGCACGCCTTCTGGCGACGCTCGGCAAGGAGCATCAGCGGCTGCAGGACGTGGTGAGGCTCGCCGCGGAGCTCCGACAGCTCGAGCGTGAGCTGGAGGACGCCCGGGAGATGGCCGGTGGCGAGGACGCCGATCTCGCCGCCGAGGCGCAGGCTGAGGCAACGACGATCGAAGCGAGACTGGCTGTGCTTGACGAGCAACTCAAGCCACTGCTCATCCCGCGCGACCCGCTCGACGATCGTCCAGCCATCATCGAGATTCGCGCCGGTACCGGTGGTGATGAAGCGGCGCTGTTCGCAGCCGACCTCTGGCGCATGTACGAACGCTACTTCGCGCGGCAGGGGTGGCGCATCGAAGTGATGTCGATGTCAGACGGCACGCTCGGTGGCATCAAGGAAGTCATCGCGCGGATCGATGGCAGCGGTGCGTTCGGCACCATGCGCTGGGAGTCCGGCGTGCATCGGGTGCAGCGTGTGCCCGCGACTGAGGCGCAGGGCCGGATCCACACATCCGCGGCGACTGTCGCCGTGCTGCCGGAAGCAGAGGAAGTGGACGTCGCCATCGAGGACAAGGATCTGCGCATCGATGTATTCCGTTCCTCGGGGCCTGGTGGCCAGAGCGTGAACACGACCGACTCCGCGGTGCGCATCACGCACATTCCGAGCGGCATCGTGGTCAGCCAGCAAGACCAGAAGTCACAATTGCAGAACAAGATCAAGGCAATGCAGGTGCTGCGGTCGCGCCTGCTCGACGCGCGACTCGCGGCGATCGAATCCGCACGCTCGAAAATGCGTTCCGCGCAGGTCGGAACCGGTGACCGGTCAGCGAAGATCCGCACCTACAACTTTCCGCAGGACCGCATCACGGACCACCGGATCGGTCTGTCACTGCATGGCATGCAATCGGTGCTCGACGGCAACATCGGGGCATTCATCGAGGCGTTGCAGGAAGCCGAGGTCAAGGAGCGGCTGGGTGGCTGAAGACGTGCGCCGGGCGGCGCGTCCGGCGACCGTCGGCGAACTTCGCGATCGGCTTGTGGCGCGTTTGGAAGGCGTTGTCGATGATCCTGCGGGCGAGGCGCGTGAACTGCTCGCCGCTCTCCATGATGCGCCTCGATCGTGGGCCACGCTGCATGCGAATGATCTGGTGGTCGACCTGCTCATCGACGCGGCAGAGGACGCGGTCACCCGACGTGCCGCCGGGGCGCCGATGGGGTATGCCACGGGTCGCGCTGCGTTTCGCCACCTCTTTCTCCATGTAGACGAGCGCGTGCTCATCCCCCGTCCCGAGACGGAGGAACTGGTCTCTCTCGCGTTGCCGTTGATCACGGCACGGAGCATCGTGGTTGACGTGGGGACCGGGTCCGGAGCGATCGCGTTGGCGCTGGCGCACGAGAGTCCGGCGGCGCGCATCATCGGTACCGACATCTCTGCCGATGCCATTGACGTGGCCGAGATGAATGCACGCGCGCTCCTGCGCCAGCAGTTCGCGCGGACGGAGTTCCTGCTGGGCAACCTGCTCGAACCGATTGGTGATGCCCATGTGGATCTGGTGATCTCGAATCCACCGTACATCTCGACGCGCGAGCGCATGGATCTGCCCGCTGCCGTGCGAGACTGGGAGCCCGCGCTCGCGCTCTTCGGCGGCGACGATGGCATGGACATCATCCGCGCCCTCGTGTCGCAGGCCGGGCAGCGTCTCACGGAGGGGGGCTATCTGCTGTGCGAGATCGACTCTCGCCGTGCCAACGAGGCCATGGCCTGTGTCACGGGACCCGGCTGGGACGAGGCACGTGTCGTGGCCGACGCGTTCGGGCGGGACCGGTTTGTGGTGTCGCGGCGCACGGCCGCAGCCGCCTCTCCCAGGGGCGCGGTGTAGGGCGTCCTGCGAATACGACAAATCAGAGTAACTTCTGAAATGCCGCGGGCCGTCCGGGCCTGCGAAACCCCCTTTTGCAGTGGATCTGGACATGCTCGAGGAGAAAGCCAAGGACCTGGGCCGGCAGATCGGCCAGTCCGCTGAATATCAGGCGCTGAAGCGCTCGAATGACGTGCTGACCGCAGATAGCGAGGCCAGCGGCGTCTTGCGCCGATTGTCGCAGCTTCGCAGCGAAGCGCAGGAGTTCATCGAGCGCGATGAGCAGCCGCCCGCCGAGATGGAGCAGGAGCTGGACACGTTGCTGCGGAAGGTCGAGATCAATCCCTCCTATCAGCTGGCCATCGTTGCGCAGACGAACTTCGACAAGCTCATGATGCGCGTGAACGAGTGGATCTCGGATGGGATCCGCACCGGTGCCGTCAGCAAGATCATCACGCTGTCATGACCGACCCGGTGGCGCGCGGACGCCTGATTGTGCTCGAGGGAGGCGATGGCGTTGGCAAGACGACACAGCTTCCGCTCGTCGCCGATGCGCTGCGCGCGACCGGGCTGCGCGTTCACACCGTTCGCGAGCCGGGGCAGACTGACGTGGGCCTGCGTGTCAGGGAGCTGTTGTTGAACCCCGAGGCGATCATCAGTCCGACGACTGAAGTGCTGCTCTTTCTCGCTGCGCGCGCGCAGGTCGTGTCCCAGATCATCGGACCGGCGCTGGCGACGGGCGACTGGGTCGTCGCGGACCGGTTCTTCGTCTCGACGTACGCGTATCAGATCGCGGGGCACAGTCTCGATGAGGCACTCGTGCGAGCCGCGAACACGTTGGCGACTGGTGGCCTGGTGCCGGACCTCACGCTGCTGTTGACACTCCCGGGCGATATTGCGGCGTCGCGCCGGGCAGGTCGCGGCACGGCCGATCGGCTCGAGCGGTTTGGCGATGCCTTTGATCGCCGCGTCGCGGAGGCCTATTCCGCCGCGGCAACCGGCGCGTGGACTGCCCGGCACCCCGAGTGCGGCCAGATCGTCGCCGTTGCGGCAGACGGGTCCGTGGAACAGGTCACGACACGCCTGATGGCGACCTTGCTGGAACACGTGGGCTTCCCGGCGGTGCTTACATGATGAGTTTTGGCAGCGACCGCAGGCGACCCGGGGGAGCGGCATGAACAGAGCGCGCAGTGTGGCCGTTGCTGTGCTGGTCGGCGTCGCGCTGGGCGTCGGTGGCTGGTTCATGGGCCGGAGCCTGCAGGCCGAGACGCTGCAGGTGGTGAATGGTCGCCGTCTTTTCGAGGAGGTCATGCAGACCGTCCAGAGCCGATTCGTGGATTCGATCCCCCCCGACTCACTCTGGAAGGAATCCATGCTCGGCTTGGTTGACGAGCTGCAGGATCCGCACTCCGTCTTTCTTGTCTCCGACCGGCTGAAGCGCTTCCGCGAACAGACCAGCGGCCAGTACGCAGGACTTGGCCTGCGTGTGGATGTGCGCGACGGATGGATCACGGTCATCGCACCGCTCCCCGGGTCGCCGTCGGAAGCAGCCGGGCTGCAGACCGGTGACAGGGTGATCAAGATCGATGGCGCTGATACGAGGGGCCTGACCGGAGAGGAGGCGCTGGTCAAACTGCGCGGCGAGGCTGGCTCGCTGGTCGTGCTGACTGTCGAACGCCTTGGCATTGACGGTGTCCTCACGTTCCCGCTGCGACGGCAGATGATTCACATCCGCGCGGTGCAGCGCGTCGCGATGCTGCAGTCGAAGGTCGGGTATCTCGATGTCAGCGTGTTCAGCGATTCGACCGCCGAAGAAGTCTCGGCCGGCGTTGACTCACTGATCAGGATGGGAGTGTCGTCCCTGGTGCTGGACTTGCGCGGAAATCCCGGTGGACTTGTCGAGCAGGGCGCGGCGGTCGGCGACCTCTTTCTGGATCCGGGACAGGAGATCGTGACACTGCGCGGCCGCACGCCCGAGTCGAACCGCGCATTCCACGACAAGCTGCCGCAGAAGTGGCCGACCTTGCCGATCGTCGTGCTGGTTGATCGTGGCAGCGCCAGCGCCGCCGAGATCGTTGCTGGTGCGATGCAGGATCATGATCGCGCCGTCGTCGTCGGCAGCAGGACCTATGGCAAGGGGAGCGCGCAGAGCGTGTTTGATGCGGGCAATGCCGGCGCGTTGAAGCTCACGACATCGCTCTGGTTCACTCCGGTGGGGCGCAGCATCTCGATCCGGCGTCGAGCAGAGGATGCGCGCGTCGCTCGGCGGCGTACCGATGAGGCTGACTCGCTCTCCAGCGAAGTCGACTCGATGGTCGCCAAGCGTCAGTCGTATCGCACGGACAAGGGCCGCGTCGTTTACGGCGGCGGTGGCATCACGCCCGACGTGCTGGCACGCGACAGCACGGCGATCGATCAGGGCGCAGCGCTGCAGTCCGCGCTTGGCAAGGCGGTTCCGCTATTTCGCGATGCGCTGACAGCCCTTGCGCTCCGCCTGAAATCCGAGGCAGCACTCGCGAGCCCGGACTTCAGCGTGACGCCAGCCATGCGTTCGGCGCTGCTCGCAGGCGTGCGCGAACGTGGGGCCACGTTGCCTGACGCGGTGTTCGAGGCGAACCGCGAAGTCATCAATCGCCTGATCGGCTACGAGGTCACACGCTACGTGTTTGGCCGCGACGCGGAGTTCACCCGTCGGACTGCCGACGATCCCGTGATGCAACGCGCCATGCTCCTGTTGCAGGGCGCCCCCGGCCGCGACGCGCTGCTCGTGCGCGCGAGCGCGGCGCATCCGAGCAAGGTCAGCGGCCGGTCGTGAGTTTCGGAGCAGGCGCGCTCGAGCCGGTGGCGCTGGTCGGAGCCGGAAGGGCCGGTCGCGCGTTGTCAGCAGCGCTCCGGGCGGCAGGACTGCCCCATGTGCTCGTGGATCGAAATGCCATCTGTGAGCAGCATGGGCCGCCGGTGTTCGCGACGCGCGCCGAAGCGCTGGCACAGGCCCCGGTGGTGCTCGTTGCGGTGCGCGATGGGCAACTGGATGTGGCGCTGGACGAACTGCGCGCACCGGACGTCCTGCGCCTCGGCGCGGTGGTCCTGCAGGTGAGCGGCAGTGCGGAGCCAGCCGCGAGGGATCGGATCATCCGGACTGGTGCGCACTACGGCACGTTTCATCCGCTCCTCCCGCTGATCAATCCGGCACTGGCCTCGTTTCGCCTGCAGGGGTCGGTTATCGGAATCGAAGGCGACCCACCGGCGCTCGCTGCGGCCGGCGCACTGGCGGCCAGACTTGGTGCCACGACGATTCTCATTCCGCGCGATGATCGTGCGGCCTACCATGCGGCGGCAGTCATGGCGAGCAACTTCCCCGTCACGTTGGCGGCCCTTGCCGAAGGCTTGCTGTCACGGATCGGTGTGGATCCCGTCGCCGCGCATCGCGCCGTCCGGGCGCTGATGGCCGCAAGTGTGGAGAATCTGGCTTCTGCGCCGAGGGCGCTGGATGCGCTGACGGGTCCGATCGCGCGGGGTGATGTGGCCACGGTCCGCGCGCACGCGACTGCTCTGCACGGGACCCGGCCGTACCACGACGTGTACGAGGTACTTTCGCGCGCCACGCTGACGTTGATGGGCGACCGCGGCGATGACGCAGACACCGTCAGGGCGCTGCAGACGGCCCTCGACGCGGACGGGCTTCGCTAGGGCTGTTCCCTCCGCCGTGACCGGGGGCGAGATTCAACGCATCCGTACGCCATTCCTGGCGACGGCCCGCGCTGGCGGGTCGTGTCGCCGACGCTCACAACGACACTCAGAATGCGACGCACCGCTGCCCTCGCCCTGGCGCTTTCTCTGGCAACTGCCGGCGCCACGCACGCTGTCCCGCTCACCGCGCTCAACCACGACGCCGCGCTGATTCCCGGTGAGGCACTGATCGGGCGCTGGGACCTGACGCTGAAGAACGCGACGGAGACGTATCCATCGTGGATGGAGGTGAAGCTCTCCGGGAATCGTGCCCTGGTCGGTTCGTTCGTGTCGCGCGGCGGCAGCGCGCGACCGGTCTCGATCGTCACGATTTCCGGCAGCAACTTCCGGTTTGCCATCCCGCCGCAATGGGAGCGCGGCGATGGCGACCTGGTGGTGGAAGGCACGCTGGCCGATGGGCGTATCAGCGGCACGGTGACGGAGCCGAACGGCGCGCGGGCGACGTTCACTGGCGTGCGCGCACCGTCACTCGAGCGCACCGCGCCGGTGGTGTGGGGTGCCCCGATCGCGGTGTTCAACGGCCGTGATCTCGGCGGATGGAAGCCGTCAGCAGGCACCAACAAATGGCAGGTGATCAACGGCATCCTGACCAACACCGGCTCGGGCGCCAACCTCATCACCGAGCGCACGTTCACTGACTTCAAGCTGCATGTCGAGTTTCGCGTGCCCAAGGACGGCAATAGCGGGATCTATCTCCGCGGCCGTCACGAGGTCCAGGTGGAGGACAGCAAGGGGATGGAGCCGGCCAGCACGCATACTGGTGGAGTGTACGGCTTCATCACACCGAACGAGAACGCGGCGGGCGATGCGGGCACGTGGCAGACGTACGACATCACGCTGGTTGGTCGTCGCATCACAGTGGTGCTGAATGGCAAGACGGTGATCTCGATGCAGAATATTCCGGGCATCACGGGTGGTGCGCTGGACAGCAATGAGGGCGAGCCGGGTCCGCTGTATCTCCAGGGTGACCACACCGCCGTCGAGTACCGCAAGATCACTCTGACGCCGGCGCGATAGCGACACATACACGTGCGGCCGGTCTCCCGTGCTCAACGGGAGACGGCTTTCGGCCCGCTCGCGCGAGAAACCATTGGGCGGTCTGGCGTGTCGGAACAGCGATGTTGGTCGCGCTCCCGAGACCATCCGCCATGCCCTCCCCGATCATCCTCCGGCTGCTGCTGCTCCTCGCGGTGTTGTCCTCCGCGAGCCGGGGACAAGCTGTCACCGACATCATCCGGGGCCGCGTTACCAACGATTCCTCCAGGGTGGTGCCGGGCGCGACGGTATTCGTCACCCGTGGTCCCGATCGCGCCTTCAAGCAGACGACGACGGACAGCGCCGGGCGCTACGCGATCACCTTCGAGAACGGCACCGGAGACTATCTCGTGGCGGTGTCGTCGGTCGGGCTGAAGACGGCGCGTCGGCGCGTGCAGCGACAGAACAGCGAGCGCGAACTCGTCGCGGACTTTTCGCTCGCGACCGATGTCTCCACACTGGCCACGGTCAAGGTCACGGCGGACAAGCCGGTGCGCGCGAGCAACGCTGCCAGTCCGTACACCGCTGAGACAGGCGCGTCGGAGAAATGGGCGGATGGAGTGAGTGGACAGCTCTCGCCATCGATGCTTGGCAATCTGGCCGCGATCGCGGGCAATACTCCCGGTGTGACGCAAGGTGTGAGCGGCCCGTCGATCCTTGGTTCTGGTTCGGAGTCCAACCTGACGACGCTCAACGGGCTCGCGCTTCCAGGGGGAACACTTCCCCGTGCGGCGCGCACCGACACACGCGTGACAGGCGCCACGTTCGACCCGGTCCGTGGCGGATTCTCCGGGGCCAACACTGACATCCGCCTTGCGCAAGGTGATCGCAACTATCAGCAGCGCAGCGCATTCCTCACGCTCGACGCCCCGTCGCTGCAGGTCACTGACGCGATCGGCCAGTCCCTCGGCGCCCGGTACGGCGCGTTGCGCGCGAGCGTCGGCGCCGACGGCGAGCTGATTCGTCAGGCGCTGACGTACAACATCGCGCTCGACGTGTCGCAACGCGTATCGGATCCCGCCACCCTCTTCTCAGGGGATGCACGCGCGCTGCAGACTGCAGGCGTATCCGGCGATTCGGTGTCACTGCTGCGGTCCACGGCCCTCCGGCTCGGTATTCCCGTTGCCGGCGTCGGCATTCCGTCGAATCGCGAGGAAACCTCGCTCACGTGGCTGGCCCGGTTCGACGACATTCGCGACAGTCTCAATTCCAGGCAGGTCACGACGTATCTGAGCCTCAACAAGGCGGGTGCGAGGGGATTTGCGCCGCTCAGTGCAACCTCCACCGCGGGCGTCACCACCGAGCGAGGGATCGGTGCGCAGTTCCAGATGTCGAACTTCATCGGCGACGGTCGTCGTATTCTCAACCAGACGCGTGCCGGCGTGAGTCAGACGCGCAACGTGGGGAACCCCTATCTCGATCTCCCCGGTGCGAGTGTGCTCGTGAGATCCACCGGTTCGGCCGGTGAGGGCATCGTCCCGCTCTCGATTGGTGGCAGCTCGTTCTTCGATCGAACCGAATCCCGCTGGACGGGTGAGGCGAGCAATCTCACGGTGTGGAATGCGCGCGGACGCCGTCACACGTTCAAGGCATTCGGGTGGACGCGTTTCGACGCGCTGGCTGCCGATGGAGGCGCGGACCTGCGTGGCCGCTTCGGATACAACTCGATCGCTGATCTTTCGGCAAACCGGCCAGCGACCTTCGCACGCACACTCACTCAACCGTCGCGCGATGGCACAGTCTGGAATTCAGCTGTTGCCATGGCCCATCAGTGGAATCCGAAGCGAAACGTGAGCCTCTTGTACGGCGCTCGCCTCGAGGCCAACGGTTTCACGTCATCACCGGCGCGGAACACCGCGCTCGAAACCGCGCTCGGCGTTGGCAGCGGCGTGGCGCCGACCACGCTGCACGTGAGCCCAAGACTCGGGTTCTCGTACACCTACAGCAAGAACAAGGAAAACGGCGGCGGCGTGTCGATGAACCAGTCAGGCACGTTCTACCGGTCGCTCACCGGCACGCTGCGTGGCGGTATCGGTGAATTCCGGGATCTGCTGCGGCCGGATCTCCTCGCCGATGCGTCGTCGCGCACCGGGCTTGCAGGAAGCACACAGTCAGTGTCGTGTACCGGCGCAGCCGTGCCGACGCCTGACTGGTCCGGCTTCCTGCAGGATGCCAATACCGTCCCGCGATCGTGCGTGGATGGGGGTGGAGTGCTCACGGACGACGCGCCTCCGGTAACGCTGATCAGTCGCAGCCATCAGGTACCGCGCTCGTGGCGCGCATCGCTCGACTGGGCCACGAGCGTCGGGTGGCTGCAGGTGCGCGTCAGCAATCTTGCGTCATGGGATCTGTCGCAGGCGTCCGTGCGCGATGAGAATTTCGCCGGCGTGCAGCGCCTCGCCCTCTCCGCGGAAGCTGGGCGCCCTGTCTACGTCTCGGGCGCCAGCATTGACCCGGCCACCGGTGCTGTGTCATCAACCGAGTCGCGGCGTTCGGCGGCGTTCGGTCGTGTGGGAGTACTTGGCAGTGAGCTGCGCGGCTATGGCGCGCAGAGCACGCTCATCCTGGCGCCGGATCCGTTCAGGCTGCGCAACGCACCGCTCAGTCTCTACGCACAGGTCAGCTACACGGTGCAGTCGTCGAGGCGCCAGTTCATCGGCTTCGACGGCACCACGGCCGGCGATCCCCGACTGCGCGAGTGGGCGCCGAGCACCAACGATGCGCGGCAGATCATCACCGCACAGGGCGCGTTCACTGTTCCGAAATTCGGCACGGTGACGATGTTTGCCCGGGCGCAGTCCGGGCTGCCGTTCACCCCGGTGGTACAGGGTGACATCAATGGTGACGGGCGCAGTGGTGACCGCGCGTTCGTGCCGTCGGCGACCGTGCCGTTCGACGCCTCGCTTGCGACGCAACTGCTCGCCCTGCAGCAGAACGGAACGGCCTGGGCCAGGCGGTGCATTCAGACCTTCGCGGGACGGATCGCCGAGCGAAACGGGTGTCGCGGTCCGTGGACGGCAACGATGAACCTGCAGTTCCGGCCGCAGTTGCCCAAACGGTTCGAGCGGCTGACCGCCAGCGTGTTCGTCGAGAACGTCCTCGCCGGTGTCGATCAGGTAGTGCATGGATCGAGCGGGCTTCGCGGGTGGGGCGGTGCTGCGCTTCCCGATCCTGTGCTGCTCGTGCCGCGTGGCTACGATGCCGCCGCACAGCGTTTCCGATACGATGCGAATCCCCGGTTCGCCGAGACGCGGCCGTCCCGTACCACGCTCCGCGCGCCATTCCGTGTGACACTCGATTTTTCCATGCGGCTCTCGACGGACTACGACCTGCAGCAACTGCGCCGCGCGCTCGAGCCCGTGCGCGTTGCGCGGACCTGGCAGCCACGATCGGTGGACTCGCTCACTGCGGTCTATCTGCGCCAGACCTCCAACGTCCACGCGGCGGTGCTGTCAGAGAGCGACTCGCTCTTTCTCTCGGCGGAACAGATCACCTCGTTGCGGAAGGCCGACGCGGAGTTCTCGGCGCGGGTGCGCGCGATTTATGGCGATCTCGGGAAGTACCTCGTGCAGTTTGCGGGCGCCTCCCCAACCAAGGCTGCGCTCGACAGCGCGGGGGCAGCAAAGAAGGCGTACTGGCGCGTCTTCTGGGAACAGCCAGAGATCGCCGGCGCCATCGTGAACGCCACCCAACGGGATCTCATGCCCGTGCTGCGCGACATGCTTGCCACGCCGAAGGCGCAGCGGCAGAATGCGCAGTGGTTTTTCGGCAACCCGGTCAGGATGGAGAAAGCGCCAGCGCCGGCCGCGCCGATCGTCACCCCGCCCGACTGAAGCAGACATCAGGCGCTGGCGAGTTGCACTTTACGGGCGGTGGTACGTGGAGCACACTTCTGCCCCATGACTCATCGCCGCGACTTTCTGAAAGCACTGGGCGCCACGGCTGCGGCCAGCGTCCTCGGGCCGGCAACCGGCCGGGCCCTCGGTGTCACCACTGGTGCCGCCATCTCCGATGACGCCGCCGCCTCGATACGGCGGATCGGCGTGCAGTTGTACACCGTGCGCGGCGCAATGGAGAAGGACGGCGTCGATGCCACTCTCGCGCGCATCGCCGGCCTGGGGTTCCGTGAGGTGGAGTTCGCCGGCTACTTCGGACGAACCGGTGCACAGATCCGCGATGCGTTGCGCGCCAACGGGCTCACGTCACCGTCGACGCACATCTCGCTCGACATTCTCAAGAGCCCGGCATTCCCGAAGTTCGTTGAAACGGCGGCGACGATTGGTCACAAGTGGATCAATCTGGCCTGGCTCGCGCCCCCGGATCGCGGCTCCGCCGAGAAGTACAACGCGCACGCTGACGCACTGCTGGCCGGGCAGGTGATTGCCCGGAAGGCGGGGATCACGGTCGGGTATCACAACCATGATTTCGAGTTCGATCCGATCGGCACCACGGATGGCTACGAAATCCTGCTGGACCGGACGCGCGGCAGCGGAATCCAGTTCGAGATGGACTTGTACTGGATGAGCGTTGCACGGAAGGATCCTGTGGCATACTGGACCCGCTTTCCCGGGCAGTTCCCGATGGTGCATGTGAAGGACAACGCCGGTGCGCCCACGAATGAGATGCGCAGTGTGGGGCAGGGCACGATCAACTGGGCGTCGCTCTTCGAGAAGCGCAAGCTCGCCGGCATCCGCCATTTCTACGTCGAACACGACAATCCCGCTGATCCGTGGGCGTCGGTTTCATCGAGCGTCGAGTACCTGAAGCGACTGCGATTCCGCTGACGTACACTGCGCCACAATGGGCGGGCCCGCACACTGCGTCCCCGCGACTCCCGCATCGTGCTCATGAATCCACGCATCTTCTTCTGGGCGGTCACCTCGGCACTGGCCGGTTTTCTCTTCGGATTCGATACGGTCGTCATCTCCGGCGCTGAACAGAGGATTCAGGCACTGTGGGGTCTTGGCGCCGGCATGCATGGCATTGCGATGGCATCGGCACTCTACGGGACGGTGATTGGCGCGATGTTCGGCGGCTGGCCGACGGACAAGTTCGGGCGCAAGCCGACGCTCATCGTCATCGGCGTGCTGTACTTCGTGGGCGCCATCTGGTCGGGGATGGCGGGAGACGTCTACTCGTTCATCATCGCACGAGTGCTCGGTGGGCTGGGGATCGGCGCGTCAACGATCGCCGCACCGCTCTACATCTCCGAGATCGCCCCACCGGCCAGACGGGGCATGCTCACCGGAATGTTCCAGTTCAACATCGTGTTTGGCATCCTCGTCGCGTTCCTCAGCAACGCGCTGCTTGCGGGCATCGGTGAGAACGCGTGGCGCTGGATGCTTGGTGTGGCCGCGTTCCCGTCATTGATCTATGTCGTCTGCTGCGTGGCAATTCCCGAGAGCCCCCGGTGGTTGCTCGCGCGGGCAGGCGATCGCGAGAAGGGACTGGCGGTGCTCAGGCTGATCGAACCGTCGGCGAGTGAAGCGCAGATCATCGCCACGGCTGGGGAGATCACGGCGGTGACCGGGCCAGCCACGTCGTCTGGCAGTTTCTGGACGAAGGAACTCCGTGTGCCGATCATCCTCGCGTTCCTGATCGCGTTCTTCAACCAGTTGTCGGGCATCAATGCGATCCTGTATTTCGCGCCGCGGATCTTCGAACTGACTGGCCTTGGAGACAAGGCGGCGCTGCTGCAGTCCATCGGCATCGGCATCACCAACCTGGTCTTCACCTTCGTCGGACTGCGACTGATCGACAAGCTCGGACGCCGGACGTTGCTGTACATCGGATCGTTCGGCTACATCCTGTCACTCGGCGCAGTGTCGTGGGCATTCTTCACGCAGCATTACAGCATCGTCCCGGCGTGCATCTTTGCCTTCATTGCCGCGCACGCAATTGGCCAGGGTGCGGTGATCTGGGTCTTCATCTCGGAAATCTTCCCGAATCGCCACCGCGCAGCCGGTCAGGCACTGGGATCATCGACGCACTGGATCTTCGCTGCGCTCATCACGACGTTCTTCCCCGGTATGGTGGAGCACTTCGCGCCAGGCTACGTATTCCTGTTCTTCTGCCTGATGATGGTGCTGCAGCTCGTCTGGGTCCGGGTGATGGTGCCGGAGACGAAGGGGCGGTCACTGGAAGCGATCCAGGCGCAGCTTCGCGTCGCATGACGCGCCGGCCGCCGGCGGACCGCCGCGCGATGCCACGGACGACCCGCTGATGTTCCGGGTCGTCGGCATTGGCGAAGTGCTGTGGGATCTGCTCCCGGACGGGGCGCAGCTTGGTGGCGCGCCCGCGAACTTCGCGGTGCATGCCCACGCGCTCGGTGCGGCGTCAGGGATTGTTTCGAGGATCGGCGACGATGGTCCGGGACGCGAGATCATCACGCGCCTGTCAGCCCTCGGCCTGCAGACCGATGGCATCCAGGTGGACTCGATGCACCCCACTGGAACCGTCGCAGTCTCCGTCGATGCCGCGGGTCAGCCGCAATTCAGCATCGCCAGTGACGTCGCGTGGGATCACATCGCGATCGTCGATCAGGCACGCCGCCTGGTTTCAGCTGCCGATGCCGTGTGTTTCGGCACGCTGGCGCAACGTGACACGGTCTCTCGTCAGTCGATCCAGGCGCTGATGCGAGCCGTTCCAGAGCACGCGCTGCGCGTCTTCGATATCAATCTCCGGCAGGCATATTACTCGAGGACAATCATCGAGGAGTCGTTGTCGCTTGCGTCCGCCCTCAAGGTGAACGACGCGGAGCTCCCGGTGCTGGCGAGCATGTTCTCGCTCGAGGGCGGTCAGCGCGCGCAAATGGCGCAGCTGGCGGACCGATGGCAGTTGCGCGCGGTTGTCTGCACGCGCGGTGCGGCGGGCAGTCTCTTGTGCGTTGGAGGAGAGTGGTCGGAGCATCCGGGAATCCCGACGGTCGTCGCAGACACGGTGGGCGCCGGGGACTCATTCACTGCGGCGATGACCCTTGGCCTGCTTGCCGGCTGGGCGCTCGATGACGTCAGCGACCGGGCAAATCGACTCGCCTCGTTCGTGGCGGCGCAGTCCGGCGCAACGCCGGCGCCCCCAGCGTCGCTCCGCGCACTGTTTGCATCGGCGGCGTGACCTGACGCTCGAGCTGTCCGATGCCGGATGGTGGATGTTGCTCCGGCATGGCGTGAAAGCAGCGCCGTCGTGCACCCGTCGGGCTGCCGCCGGCGGCGGGTCAGCCGAGCGCCGCGAGCGCGTCGAAGACCAGGGCTGCCGATGCCGGTCGTGCATCAGCCTGAGGCGACATCATGTGCACGACGATCGCCTCGATTGATGCATCAGCGCCAACCGCGCGGGCCGGTTTTGGTGCAACGGAAGCCGGATCGAGCTTGTGTGCGAGAAACGTGACGCGGCTCTCCGCATTGAACGGCGTCGTGCCGCGCAGGCACTCGTGCAGGATGACGCCCGCGGCGTAGATGTCGCTCGCTGGCGTGGCATCGCCGCCGATGAGTTGCTCGGGTGACATGTATTCGGGGGTGCCCACGACGGCACCCGAGAGATGCCCGACGGTGTCGCGTGCGTGCGGCGCAACCGAGGCAACGCCGTCAGGCATCGCACGCCGTCTCATCACGCGTGCGATGCCGAAGTCCGCCACCTTGAGCACACCGTTCGGGCCCAGCAGGAGGTTTGCGGGCTTCAGGTCACCATGCACGATCCCTTCCGCGTGCATGACGATCAGCGCGCGTACGAGCTGCCGGGCGATCGCAAGCACGGTCGGTGAATCGAGCGCGCCGCGCGTCTCGATGACTGTCGCGAGGGATGGCCCGTCCACGCACTCCATGGTCAGGAACGTGACGCCATCAGCCGAGCCAAGATCGTGCACTCGGACGACGTTGCGGTGCGAGACGCGCCGCGCGACCCGCAACTCGTCGGCGAATCGGGTTGCGGCCTCCGCGTCGGCCACGAGAAGTTCCGGCCGGAGAACCTTCAGCGCGACGGCCTCGCCAATGACGCGGTCGTGCACCCGGTAGACGATGCCAAGCCCGCCGCTTCCCAGCACGGACTCCACCGTGTAGCGGTTCGCGAGCACGGCCCCGGGCTCGAATGTCAGTCCGGCACGCGCGACGAATCGCCCCCGCGGTGACGACGATCCGCCGGCCGTGAGTCGGGATGCACCGCGTGGTATCGGCGTCGTGGTGACCGCCTGGCGGCCGGTGGGAATCGCTGCCGGCTGCAGCCCCGACAATCGGTCCTTGTCGCGGATATCCGCAATCAGGGAGGAGAACGCTGCGTGCAGCTCCTCGAACTCACGACCCGCACCGCGTCCTGGGCCCGCGTCATCACGGTCTCGATGGTATTCGCCATCGGCTGCGCGTTGTGCGATGCCAGCCAGCTCTCGCGCCGGGCGCGCAATGCGCTGCGCAGCAATGAATGCCGCGAACCAGCTGAGAAGCAATCCGAGCAATCCCGAGAGTGCCAGAGACTTGCGCAGGCTCGCGATTCCAGTCAGCTCTTCCTCACGAGACCGGAGCACGACAAAGCCGCCGACAACATCGCCTCCCGCCGTGGTCAACGCACTCCCCTGTGCGAGGTAGTGCATGCCCATCACGGCGACGTCCGGGTGTGCGGCCGGGCTGCTCTCGTCGCGCTCAGGAATCAGCGCCAGCGCGCGGGCCACTTCCCCGGAACGGCCAAGGGTCGAGATGGTTACCCGGCGCGCACCGGACGGCGATGCGACGAAGAACAGCAACTCGCTCGACGTGGTGGCCTTCACATCCCGAACGAGCAGCGAGTCAACCAGTCGCGTTGCGACGAGCGCACCAATGGGAGCACCACCCGGCGTCACGATCGGCACCGCGACGGCCTGAAACAAGGACGAGTCGCGCGTGACGCCGAAACCGCTGGTGATCTGTCCCCGGAGTGCGCCGGCGACCAGCGGTACCGCACCCATCGCAGTTCCAGTCGCCCCAGGTTCGTCGCTCTTCGCGAGCAGCACGCCACGGTCATCGGTGATGAAGACCCAGTCGGCGCCAAGCTGCTCGTTCGCTTCGAATGCCTGGTCGAGGATGTCATCGCTGCGACGGCCCGCGACCAGCGTACGGAAGTACGGCCCCTGGACGAACACGCGCGCGCCGCCAGCGAGGCTGCGGCTGCGACCGGCGAGGAACTGCGCGACGAGTTCGGCCGACTGTTCCAGGCCCCTGCGTGCTGCCGCCTCGCCCTCGCGACGAACGGATGCAGCGGTGATCACGAAGGCGGCCACGATCACCGCTGCCACGATCGACGCTGTGACGAGGAACACGCGTCCGGTCAATCCCAGTGCCGGCGCATGAGGGCGTGTCGATGCTCGCGGTCTGCCGCTCATGCTCAGTACCGGTCGCCGCGCGTGGACGAATACGGCATCCCGAACTTGTTGAGGTGTGGACCGGGGATGTAGCCGCGTGCATCGAGCTCGATCCGTACCGTCGCTCCAGCGGCCGTGACCGCCACGTCCTGCGCGGCGTGCGTCGCTCGCTCATGCCAGACATGCACACGATACAGCCCAACGGGAACGTCGGTCACGGTGAAGTGCCCTTGTGCATCTGCGAATGTCACGTGCCGACCGGGTACGGCGACGACGTAGCTCACCATCCTCGCGTGGATGTTGCAGTACACCGGATACACTCCGGAGCGAGGGAAGGTTGTCGAGCGAGTTGCGCCGCGCCGGTACAACCCGAGATCGAAGCTGACGGGGTCCGTGTTGGAAAAGACGTTATGGCTGAAAGGATCCTGATTGGGGAACGCCACACTGCCACCAGCCCGCACCACCGCAACGCGCGGGACGAACTCCCGGCCACGCATGTTGATCGTCGCTGCGGTGGTCACGGTGCCGGGTTCATCGGCACCACGAGCGTCGAGCGACTCGAGGTACACGATCGCAGTGGCGAGATCGCGCGTCGGGGCACCCGGGCGTTCCATCAGCGTCAGCTGACCGCTGACGCTGCCGGTCATTGGCGACCCGGACGTCAGCAGCAGTGACGTGATGCCGATCGTCAGCAGTCGGGCGGCACTCCACATTGCAATCACAACTCGAATCCGAACGACAGAGTGATGTGGTTCGCACGGTTCGTCTCGCTTTCGTAATGCGTCGTGAGGCGGCGGAATTCGAGGCCCACGAGCACCGGCTGCGCGGGGCGCCACAGCAGATGCGCCGAGCACGCGGCGTTCGACATGCGCAGCGGCCGATCGACGCGCCTGACGCGATCGCCACCGCATCCCACACCGGTAATGAGCGTTGTGTGCGACTGCACGTTGAGTTGTGCCCATCCCGCTGTATCGCGGAGTGGAGGCCCCAACGCGTCGCCGGCCAACGCTCGACCAAAGGTCTGCCCGATCGCGCCGCCGCCCAGGCCGCGTACCAACACGCCGCGATACGCCTCGCCACGGAGTTCGACGCGCGAGCGCAGTGAGACACGGACGTCGACACTCGCGGCGCGACTGGTGCGGAGCGAGTCGCCGTCGGGGCGCAGCCAGCCGCGGTGGATGCCGACACCGATCTCGCCGCCCGATGCGGAGATCAGCGCGTCACTCGGTGCGCCCGATTCCGCCGCGTCGTCGCCCCAGCGCACGTGGACTCTCCCCTGCAGGTATGGTCGAGCGGCGCGTTCACCGGCATCGACGGCATCACTCTCGGCGAGATTCTGAATTCCCGTCACCGGTGACAGCAACGCCGCTTGCACGCCCACCCGGAGTCCCGCCGGGGTTGCAAGCACATCACGACCGATTCGGACCTGCGGAATCCAATTCCAGAGGTTGCCTGCGGCAACGAACCCCGGAACGCCAACGCTGGCGAGACTGATCGGATTGAGATCCGAAATCAACGGCGTCTCGGAGCCGACAAGCACCGTCGTCCGGTTCCACCGCAGGCGTGCTCGCGCCGTGCGAAGGCGTGGCTCGGGAAAGAGTCGCCGGTCGCCTGGGCCCGTTGAGGTGCCACCAAAGAAGTCCAGCTCAACGTCCCCCTCGAAGGTTGCACCGAGCACACTGTCGACGGTGACTGCAGCCCCCACGCGGGATTGCCTCACCGACATTCCCAGCGCGCGCGAACCGGGTGATGGCGCTGGAAGCCCACCCGACGGTGGCGGCGGCGTGACGGTTCTCGGCAACGCGAATTGCGGCACGTCGATGTTGTTCACTCGTTGCGACGAGACGAAGGCGTTGGTGAGGATACGTGCCGAGAGTTCGAGCTGCAGTCTCGAGCGCGTCCGGACCACGCTGGCGGCTTCGATGGCGACCTGACGGCGCAACAGTTCAATCGCGGCCTCTGCCCGCGCCAGACGCGCCGCAATCGAGTCGCGTGCCATGCTGTCAGCCGTGATCGAGTCGCGCGCAGTTCGCTGTTGCGCGCCCGCCGGCACCGGGAGCACGGAAGCGCACACGCAGCACGAGGTGAGCATCGGCAGCGCGAGCAGCCACTGGCGGCGACGGCGATCACGCCAGTGCACGGAGTCAGTCACCTGATCCTCACGACATCGGGTCGGGAAACGAGTGCGGCGCACAGTGTCGGCCTCAACGTGGGTCCGACACGCCGTCCCTGAGGAGAATCAGCGCGCTCGGGCCGCTGGCCGCAATGCCTCGAGCGCCGCAACGCTCGCGTCCGCGACGAAGACGACTCCGGATTCCGGCGAAGGCCAGGCGAGCACCGACTGGCCCTCGCTCTCCGCCGCCACGAGCAAGCCCGCCGCGACGGGCGCTCGCATCCCGGGATGCCGGAAGAACACCGGCTCTGCGACGATGTACTCGAGCACGATTCGATCGTGCCAACGGTACGCGAGTACTGCGGCAGGGTCGCCTCCGAGATCAGTCGTCCATGCGGCCAGCAGCCGGAGGGTCTGGCTGTGCAACGGTTCAACGGGGAAGGGAACCGCAGCCCGCACCGCATCGAGATCGCGAGCCCGGCCAGGCAGATCCCCGGACATGACGCTACGGTAGTCGGTCAGGATCGACGCAAGCAGTGGCACTCCTGCCGCGTTCACGGTCGCCAGCGACGCGCTGTCACCGGAGGGCGTTCCAGGGCTCAGCCCGCGAATGCCGGGCATCGCCACGCCGCCAAGCAGCAGGACGACAGCGATCACTCGTGCACTCGTCAGCCGCCACCAGCGCTTCGGCGCGGCGCCACCCGCAACGGGTGGCAGCGGCTGCAGTCCCTCGATGTGTGCTGCGATTCGTGCGCGCAATGCGGCACTGGCGACTGGCTGGAGTTCGCGTCCAAGTCGTTCACGCATCACCGCGTGCAGATCCACTTCGCGGCGACAGCGCACGCATCCCAGAAGATGCGCATCGATCTGTGACGCGGTCTCCGGCGGCAGTTCTCCGTCAGCGTACGCGCCGAGCAGCGTCGCGAGTACCTGATGGCGCGCTTCGCGCGCATCATCATCGCCATGACGCTCATGCGGTTGCAGGCCGAAGCTCAGATGCAGGTCACTCACGGTGCGTTCCCTCACTGCCGCGGCGAAGCCGGGTCGCGGGTGTCGTCGCCTCGGTGGTGCCGATGCCCCAGGCCTTCCGATTCGCGATGATCGTACCAGCCAGCAGGCGCCGTCCGCGCGAGATCCGGCTCATCACGGTCCCGATCGGAATGCCCGCGATCTCGGCGATCTCGTGGTACTTGAATCCATCGATATCGTGAAGCTCGACCGCGGTGGCAAAGTCCTCGGGGATCGACGATAGCGCACGGCTGAGCATCTCGCTGTCCAGTCGTGCCGCCACTTCGCTGAAGACGACGTCGATGTCGCCACCGATCAGGTCCTCGTGCGCCTGCTCGAGTCGTGTGATGTCGACGAGTTGTCGGCGCCGATCGGCCTTCTCGCTCACGTCACTGAGCACACTGCGGAGGATGCGGTACAGCCAGGAACGCACTTTCTGGGCGTCGCGCAGGTCAGCGAATGACAACCACGCCTTGACACACGTGTCCTGCACCGCGTCCTCGGCGTCGCGTGCGGACGGTGTTCGGCGCTGCGCGAAGCGGAGCAGCCGGTCCAGATGCGGGAGCACCAGCGACTGAAAGCGCTCGTGCTGTTCGTCGAGGGAAGAAGCGGATTGCGTCACAGAGTGGCAGACGAGGGCTGTGGGCAACTTATTCCCGGGACCGGACCGCGGCGCTCCGGCACGGATCTCGCGCGGTCGCGCGCGTGCCTACCGGCCCCCGCTCAGTGCCGCCTGGTCCACCACCGTGATCCCTTTCGGCACGACGAAGCGGAATGCATCGGCTGGCAGCGGTATCCCGCGCTCGATCGTGGAAAAACTCAGTGTTCGCGTCACACCGGACAATTCCGTCACCTCGAGCTGCTTCAGGGCGCCAGATGCGGGCACGACCCACAAGACCGCGCGACTCAGCCCCGTCTCACCATCTCGCGGAACCAGTACCAGTTTTCGCAGTGCCGTACCAGCCACGGTCGCAAGCCCGCCATCCGTCACCGTGAACTTCCGCGAAGGCGAAGTGAAGAACTGTCCGACGAGGTCCACACCTCCCGGTGCATTCGATCCGACGGGCATCTTGATGACCTGTCCCGGAGCGGCACTCGGCACGAAGACCCACAACGTCCGGCCGTCGCTGATGATACGATCCCCTGCCGGCTGGGAAAACGTCACCGCAAACACGCCCGGCCCGCGCTGCAGGTAGGTCCCGGCGCTGGGTGTTTCCGACGACGTGATTGGATTGCGCACGCGCTGCGTGAACGAGGCACGCAACGCTCGCGATCCAGTGTAGAGCGATGCGGTTCGCTCGAGCTGCGACGCGGCGCTCACCGGGCGCGACGCGGCCCCCTGCGCTGCAACAGCGAACGGGAGCAGCATGACGGCGATGGGCAGCGAGCGACGAATGATCATGAGCAACCGGAACAAGGAGCGCGCAGCGCACGGGGCACCATGTGGAGTACCCCGCTCACACCACGGCCGTTCCGGCTCCCATGATCGACCGGTTCACCGCTTCGGCGATCGGCACCAGCGAGCGCACCATCTCCTCGAACTGCGGCGGATGCAGCGACTGCGCGCCGTCGGACCACGCCTTGTCCGGCGCCTGGTGCACCTCGACGATCACGCCATCAGCGCCGCACGCCACGGCAGCGCGCGACATCGGCGCGACGGCATCCCGGATGCCCACGCCATGGCTCGGATCAGCGATGATCGGCAGATGCGACAAACGGTGAATCACGGGGATGGCAGCCAGGTCGAGGACATTCCGCGTGGCACTGTCGAAGCCGCGAATCCCCCTCTCACACAGGATGATCTTCCGGTTGCCTTCCGACATGATGTACTCGGCGGCGAGCAACCACTCGGTGATCGTGGCCGACATCCCGCGTTTCAGGAGCACCGGCACGCCCAGTCGCCCGAGATGCTTGAGCAATGAGAAGTTCGACATGTTGCGCGCGCCGAGTTGAATGCAATCGGCATACTTCGCGGCGAGATCAGCCTGGCCTTCATCCATCGCTTCGGTGATGATCGGAAGCCCCGTCTCCGAACGCGCCAGCGCCAGCTGTCGCAGTCCTTCCTCACCCAGTCCCTGGAAGGCATACGGCGACGATCGTGGCTTGTAGGCGCCACCGCGCAGTGCCACCGCACCGGCCGCCTTCACCATGCGCGCGATCTGCAGGATTTCCTCTTCGCCTTCAACGCTGCACGGCCCGGCGACCACAGGGATCTCCGTGCCACCAAAGACGACGCCATGACCGATGGACACCAGCGACGACTCCGGTTGCCACTCGCGCGACACCTGTTTGTACGGCTTCGAGTCGTACAGCACCTGCGCGACGCCGGCCATGCCTTCGAAGTGCGAGGTGTCAACCTGGCCGTCATCGCCGGCCACGCCGATCGCGGTTCGAAGCGCGCCAGGCATCGGCAGCGGATTGAACCCGAGCAGCTCGATGGCATCGCACACGGCCTGTATGTCCTGCGGTGTGGCATTCCGTTGCATCATCACCAGCATCGTGTCACGCCCTCAGCATTCGAGTACGAGGCCATCCGTGGCGATCACGGTCGGCCCGGCCCAGCGCGCGCCAAGCTCCGCGCGCAGATCGATCCCCTCGAGCGGGGGATACATATGGGTCACCACCAGCATGCCCGGTGACGCCGCCGCGGCCAGTGTCGCCGTCTCGCGTGGCGTCAAATGAATCGGCACCGGCATCGAGTCGGGCAGCGAACACTCTGCCAGAAGCACGTCACAGCCTGCAGCCCACGCGCCAAGCGACGGGTCGTTGCCGGTGTCACCCGTGTAGACCAGCCGCCTGCCGCCATGCTCGACGGAATATGCAACGCTTTCGGCCGTGTGGGGCACGCTCCGGCTGGTCAGCGTCACATCCGGGGCGAGATGGACGGCGATCTCCAGCGCGGGCTCGATGATCTCGACAGGGAACCCGGGGGCGGTCATCCAGTCACCCAGGGCCGCTGCCCACCGCGCGAGCAACGCCTGCGTGCCCGCTGGCCCGACGATGGTCAGCGGCGTCGAGCGGGGCTCCAGCCGGGCGTGACGCCAGGCAAAGAGCAGCGTGGGCAGGTCGCCGATGTGGTCGAGGTGGAAGTGCGTGAGGACGATGTGTGTGACAGCCCACCAATCCATCCCGTGCCGCGCCATCGTCTGCGCTGCCCCCGGGCCCACGTCGAGGAGGATTCTCAGGTCACCCGCTTCGACCAGGTACGCTGCGCACCCACGTGTCGGCGACAGCGAAATCGTTCCAGACCCGATGACCGTCAACCGCATCACGTACGCTCCACGGGCATGTCCTTCGCAGCATCAGGAAAATGGTCTCACGCGGAGGCAGAGAGGCCCGCCAGCCGCCGGCGCCCGTTGAAAAGCTCACGCCCCCGCTTCGACCGTCTCTGCTGCAGCGATGGGAACCGACAGCACGTGTTCGTCGCCGGACGGCGCGGGGTCAGCCTCCTGATCAACGCCGCCGTGTGAGCCGTCACCATTCGCGCCGTCCCGCTTCCGCATGCGCACACTCACCAGTGAACTCACGCCCGGCTCCTGCATCGTCACACCGTAGACCGCGTCCGCCGCTTCCGTGGTGGTCCGCGGGTTGTGCGTGATCACGATGAACTGCGTCCGCGCCTTGAACTCATTGAGCATCTTCACGTACCGGCCGACGTTCTGGTCGTCAAGCGGGGCGTCGACTTCGTCGAGGAGGCAGAACGGGCTGGGGCGCGTGAGGAAGATACCGAACAGGAGTGACAGTGCGACCAACGCGCGCTCACCGCTCGAGAGGAGGTGAATGCGCTGCGTCTTCTTGCCACGCGGGCTGGCATGGATCTCGATGTCACAGTCCAGCGGGTGATCGGGATCCTCCAGGCGAAGATCGCACTCGCCGCCGCCGAACAGCGTCTGAAAGATCTGGCCGAAGTTCTCGCGAATCTTGGCAAAGGTCGCGAGAAAGAGTTCGCGCGCGGTCGCGTCGATCTCCTTGATCGCCTGCAGCAGCGAGAGCTTCGCCTCGGCAAGGTCGTTGCGTTGCGCGGCGAGGAAATCCAGGCGCTTGACTTCTTCCTCGTGCTCCTCAACCGCGAGCGGATTGACCGGGCCGAGCTGATCCAGCTGCAGTCGCAGTGTCTCGTTCTCCGTGCGCAGCGAATCCGCATCGAGATCCAGCGGCTCGAAACCGTCGAGCAACTCGGCGATCGGCTTGCGCCACTCGGTCTCGAGGCGCTCGCGGATATTCTGACGACGGGCCTCGAGCTGCGTGTGTCGCAGTTCCGTCTGGTGCAGCTCCTCGGCCAGCTGCACCGCATGTCGCCGAAGGAGCTCCAGCGCCTCATCCCCCTGCAGCAACGCGAGGTCCGCCGCACGGAGCGCCTCCTCCGCTTCAATGAGGCGGGTCTCGAGTTCCGAGAGCGCCATCTGACGATCGTCCAGCTGCACCGTGAGCGTGGTGATCTGCTCGGCGAGCTCGGCGTCCGCATTCGCGAGCAGCAGCAGCTCGTTGCGCAGCGTCTCCAATCGCCCTGTCGCAGTCGCCTGTTCCTGTGAGAGCCGCGACGCCCGCTCCTGCGCCACCTGGACACGCGCCTGTGCCTGCGCATGTGAGACCTGCGCGATGGTGCGCGCTTCCCGCGCAGCTTCGAGCATTTCGTCAGCCGCGACGAGCCGTTCACGCTCGTGCGAGATCGCCGATTCATGTCCGGCGAGTCCCGCTCGCAGTGCTTCCGCCTTGACGTCGTCGTCACTTGCGCGCGCCTGCAGCGAGACACGGCGCTCGAGCAGTCGTTCGCTCAGTTGCTGCGCGTCGTTCCGTTCGCGTTGCGCACGTGCGCTGCGACGCTCGACTTCGGCGCGGGCTTCCTCGGCGCCCCGCACCTCGCCTTGCGCCTGCGTCGCCGCGTCGGTGGCTGCAAGCACGGCCAGCTCGCTCGCCTGCAACGCCTCGTTGACCAACTGCGCCTCCGACTTCACTCGCGCTGCTTCTGCATCAAGCGATTCAAGGTCGTCGCGCAGCACCGCCAACTCGGCGCGGCGCTGAATCGGCCCCTGGGCCGACTCGCCGCCGGGAAGGTAGATCGCGCCGCGCGGATCGACGAATCCGCTGCCGCCGTCAAGCTGCGTCACCCGGCCGAGCAACGCATGGACCCAGCGATCGGCGGGTGCTGCCGACGTGACCCGGGACGCCAGTGCATCAGGCGCATCGGCGGAATCCTGCGCCGAATCGAGTGGGAGCAACAGCACGGGCCCGGGCTTCGCCGTGGCGTGCCATGCGGCAACGGCGGTCGCGGCAGCACGGTCCCGGACCACGACCGCGTGCACCGTGGCGCCGAGATAGCGCTCGACGACGATGGCCGCATCGCTCTCTGCGGAGAGGAAGTCGGACAGTGGACCGAGCACCGCGCCAGCACCGAATCGCTCGCGCTCACGCAGCACGGCCGCCGCGCCGGGGGCCAGTCCGACACGATCGCGGTCCAGCGCCTCGAGCCCGTGAATCCTGCCCTGCAGCGACGTGCGTTGGCGATCGAGGTCACCAAGGCGCGCGCGCACCTCCGCTTCGGCTGTGCGCGATCGCTGCGCCGTGACGCGTGCCGCTTCCAGTGCCGCCTGCGCACGGGCAACTGTCACGCGCGCAATTTCCACCGCCTCGTCCGCCGCCGCGCTGTCGCGTGAAACCGCGGAGATCGCATCGCCCAGCGCTTCGATCTCCGCCTCGAGCACTGACTCACGGGCCAGCACCTCCGCCAGTTCACGCTCGGTACCCTCACGGTCGAGTTCCAGCCGCCGGACCTGGTCGCGCGCGTCGCGCAGGGCGCGCTCGGCGGCATCCACCTGCTGGCGCGCCGCCGACACGGTGCGGCGCGTTTCCTCTTCCGCGCTCGCGCGCTCCGTGAGCAGCGCTACGGCCGCCGTCAGCTCCAGGTGCAGGCGTTGCCGCTCCGACTCCGCGTCTTCGCGCTCCGCGACAACCCGCAGGCCAAGGGCCTCGCCCTCGAGCAATTCTGCGTCTGCCCGCTCGCGGCGCGAGGTGGCATTGCGCTGCCGTTCCTCGGCAACGCGCAGCTCACGCTCCACCTGGTTTGCCTGCTCGCGCTGCGTCATGGTGATGCGCGCGAGTTCGCCGCGCATGGCTTCCGCGGCGGCGCGTGCGCGCTGTGCGGCTTCGCGTTCACGCGCAGATGTCTCCGCCTGTTCGCTCGACGCCGGAACGGCCTCGCGCAGATCCACCAACCTGGCCTGCAGCTCGACGAGCTCGTCCGCCCAGCTTTCCAGTTCACGCGCGGCGAGGGTCACGTCCACTGCGAATCGTCGCTGTGTGAGCTCCACGTGGCGTTCTGCCTTCTTGCGCTGACGCGACAGTGATCGGACCTGACTCTGGACCTCTTCGATCAGGTCATCGAGCCGGGACAGATCGACCGTCGTTTCCTCGAGGCGACGCTCCGTGCTTCGCCGACGATCGCGGTACAGCCCCACACCGGCCGCTTCCTCGAACAGCTCGCGGCGGTCATCAGGACGATCGCTGAGCAGTGCGTCGATCATCTTCGCTTCGATGACCACGCCGCTGTCGGCCCCCAATCCCGTGCCGCGGACCAGATCGTGGATGTCACGCAGCCGGCACGCGGTCCGATTGAGGAAATAGTCACTCTCCCCGGAGCGGGAGAGCCTCCGCGTGATGACCACTTCCTTGAACGCAACGGGCAGCACACCGCTGTCATTGTCGAAGTGCAGCGACACTTCCGCCACGTTGACGGCGCGGCGTGCGGACGAGCCCTGGAAGATGACCTCTTCCATCTTTGCGCCACGCATCATGCGCGCACGCTGCTCGCCAAGCACCCAGCGGACCGCATCAGAGACATTCGATTTGCCGCAGCCGTTCGGTCCGACGATCATCGTCGCGCCCGGCTCGAACAGCAGTTCCGTGTGATCCGCGAACGACTTGAAGCCGTGCAGGGTAAGCTTGGTCAGACGCACGTCAGAAACTTCTCCCGGTACGGATATACAGCGTCGTGTTCGTGCCCTTGGCGACCAGTTCCGCCATCAGCGGGATGGCCTGTTCCGGTGATTCGAACGCGCCGACGAAGATCGACGCGGTGCCATCCGTCTGGAGCAGTGCGTAGGCCGGGATCTGTCGCTGACCGTAGCCGTTGGCCACCGCCTTTGCCGCCGGCCGTGACACCTTGGTTTCAATCAACAGCGCATACGGCGCCTTGATCACGCGGCCCGCGTCAGCTTGAAGCTTGCCGGTGCGACGCAGGCTCGCGAGCAGCGAATCGGCATCCTTCGCTTTCGTGAATGCGCCGGCCTGCATCAGGAAGGATCGTCCGCGCTCACCCCGCACGCGCTCCATCGTGACGGTGCCGGCAGGCAGCGTCAGACCGAGCTCGGCCCAGCTCGCGAGCGCCTTTGCCTCGTCGTTCGTCGCGACGATGACAACACCATACGCGGATGCCAGTAGCGAGTCCTGCGGATTTGCCACGACGGCGCGATTGACGGTGTCGGGAGCTGGTACCTGCGGAACGACGCTGTCTCCCTCGACACCGAGCACACGCAAATCGGGAGTTGGGCGAGACGTCGGAGCCTCAGCCTGTTGCGGCGCGTTGCTGGCCGTGGTGCCCGGCAGGCCCGGACGACCCAGACCAAACCAGAGCGCCGCCGCAGCAGCGAGCACACCGGTCAGGCCGCCGGCGATCAACGCCGTCTTCGGGAAGGTACGCGGGCTCTTTGGTGCGATGGGGCGCTGTTCGTCCGTTTCGTGCTTGGGCAGCATCAGTGGTGGTGGCGCGAGACTGGGCCTCCGCTCGCCAACGACTCGTGCGACCGGCGGCGCCACGGGCGCCTCGAGCACCGGCTCGGCCTGACGTACTGGTGGCGCATCGATGTGGGCCAGTACGGTGTGCCGCGGAATCGCGAACACGGCACTTGGATCTCCGACCACCACCACGCCGTCAACGAGCGAAGCAAGTTCTTTCACACCGGGCGCATCGCTTGGCGCAACGAGCACCAGCAGCGCACCAACCTCACGGAATCCGGCTGCAAGGCGCTGCCAGCGCTCATTGCCCATGATCTCGGCAGAGATCGTCGGTTCCGTCCCGCTGGGCATGATGAACAGCATTCCGGCGTCGTCAACCTGGCGCGCGATCTTGTTGAGCGACACGCCATAGAGGAAGCTGTCCACGATGCCGTGCGGGTCATCGCTCGTGACGAGGCTCTGCAGTGGCTGAACATCACCCACGAGATCGCCGATCGCGACGCGGCGTGAACGCGACTGTACGCGCCCGAGGCCGATGGCCGCGCGCGCAGACGCGACAGGGTCGCTTCCCGTCACGAGTACGGAATGCACGCCATCAATCGCGCCGGAGGCCTGTGCGCCGAGCGCTTCCCAGTCGAGCCCAAGCGTAAGTCCACCTGACATCAGTTCGATCCCCCTTCGTAAACCCAGTAGTCACGGCCCGCGGCCTGGCCGGCACGCTCTGCGTCCGGTCGCGTCCGATACGGACCAAGAATAACCCGGTAGAGCGCGATCCCGTTCGTCATCGTCACGACGACCCTGGCCCGCTCACCATTGGCGCGAATGGAATTGGCCAACTGCTGTGCCGGACCCTCCGCCTTCAGGGCAGCAAACTGAACCACAAACGCGCCCTTTTCGCCAAGCGAGGCGGGCGCGGCCGAGGCGGGTGTCGGGCCGCGCGGCAGGCGTGCCAGCGAGTCGGCTCGGGCCGCCACTCTCCGGACTGAATCAACGCGGGCCGTCCGCGCCCTCTTGATCGAATCCTCACGCGAGAGTCGGCGAGGGGGGATCGAGTCGCGGCCACGCGCGACGGAATCGGCCTGCGCGGTCTGACGCGCGTCTGCATCCCCTCGCCGGGGGATCGAGTCAGTCGTTGCCGCGACGCTCGGACGAGGGGCCTCCGCGGCCGCGCGACCGGCGGTATCAGCACGGGTTGCGCTGGCTCGCATCGGTGAATCGCCCGCGCGTCGCCTGAATCCGTTCCACTGGACAACGGTCCAGACATCCCTGGCTCCGTTGGCGATGACGTCTGCGACGCGGAACTCGCCTGCGGTCAGTACCACGACGTCCTCGCCTCGCAGCGTTGCAAGGCGGCCGTCCGGGAACACCAGGGGCAGATCGCCTCGCCAAGCCGACGTCAAGCGCCCGACAATCGCATTGGTCGCGACGGCAACCACCAGCACCGAATCCGCATCGCGACCATGCCGCACCAGCAGGTACCGGCCGAGTGGGTCCATGCGCAGGGCGCTGGCGTTGGCCGGGACATCGAACTTCGCGACGACTTCATCCGAGAACTTGTTGATCACCTGAATCCGGGCCTCGTCGTCGCTTCGGCCGAGCAGGTACACTCGATCGCCACTCGGCGACGTCGCTGCCGTGATGATCGAGTCGCCAACGTCAATCGCACCGAGTTTCTCGAGATCTCTTGCGCGCACGCTGACCAGGGCGCGAGGTCCGTCGCTGAGGTAGTACCGATCGCCGCCTGCGGCTGATACGAGATGGGCAGTGCCGGGCAATGTGATGCTGTCAGTCGCCGTCGTTCCTGGCGGGCGATACCGTCGCACCAGCGTCTCCCCGCGACCATGTGCGATCAGCAGCACACCGCCATCGCGCAGTGGCTGGATCTGCGATGGCGGGACATCGGCGCGGATTTCCCAAGGGACTGCGTCGCTCGCAGTGAGTCGAAGGACCGCTCCATTTCGCACCCCGAAGACCCCCGATCCGTCGAGGCTCGCGGCATCGCCGAGCGGTGTCGCGAGCGCGCGCTCGAGCCGGCCGGAGCCGAGCGTCAGTCGCCACGGGAGTCCGGCGCCATCGGAGAGCGCGAGTGTCCCGTCATCGATGCTGAAGGCAAGCGGCTGAGCCTGCCTGGGCAGGGTGGTCCGCGTAACCCAGATGACGGAATCGAGGGCCGGATAGCGGAAGGCGCGCGCCGCGCCTCCGTCGACCGGGATGCGCAGTACGATCGCATCAGGACCAAGTGGCGCGGCGGTCGCGACGGCGGCGCCCCGATCGTCTGCGGAGCCGCAGGCAGCCAGCGCCAGGACGAGTGACAGCAATGAGGTTCGCACCTGAAGAACCTAGCGCCTGGCGATCAGACGGAGAACGCCCGAAAACGCGACGGGCGCCCGTGTTTCGAGGGCGCCCGTCGCTCCGGCTGAGAGGAGGATGTGGTCAGTACGAGGTCCCGAGGGACCACTGCCAGAATCCCTTGCGTTCCGGCCGGTCGAGCGGGATCGCATAGTCCCAGCGCAGCAGGGCAAAGTTGAAGAGGTTGAGCCGGATCGAGTACCCGTAGCTGCGCAGCACGTAGCGCTGGGTGTCGGCGTTGTAGGTCTCCGGACGCTTGAGCGTCGCAGTCTGGCCCGCTGCCCAGGCGATGCCGGCATCGAAGAACACCGCGCCATCGACCGGCGGCAGCTGGACTGGCAACACACCGAGCTCGAACCGGCGGATCAGCGGGAAGCGCAACTCGGCCGATGCCACCGCCGCACGCGACCCGAGCAGTTCCGCATTGCTGCAACCGGCGGACGCACCGATCGTCGGCTGACAGCCGAAGTTCAGGGCATTCACGCGATCATAGCCACGGAGCCACATCAGGCCATTCGGGTTGCCGATGTAGTTCGGGAAGAAGCTCTCGTCACGACCCTGACGCAGCACGGTGGTGAGACGTGTGGCAACCGTGAGGAAATTGAACAGCAGCGGATCGTAGCGCCGGTAATCGGCCGAGATCTCGTTCCAGCGGCGGCTGCCAAGCGTGGGCTCATATGCAAAACGCATCCGGCGGCCCATGATCGGCGCCGTGTAGCCATTCAGCGTGTTGTCCGACACGAACGCAGCACGCGGCTGGAAGAATGTCAGTGATCCGCGGTTCACGTCATCGATGATCTGGAACTGCGAGCTCTCGCCGAAGCTGTTGAACTGGCGTGCCACGATCAGCTCGGAGCGGCCGATGTTCTGCAGGCCCAGCCCGAGTTCGAATCGCTTGAACCGGTTTCGCGGCAGGAGCGACGTGAATGTCAGGTCGCGCAACACGAACCGTGCGAGTGACTGTTGCTCCTCGAACACCCCGGCGGCCACCGGCCGGACGGTCTGGCCGTTGAAGAAGAAGTACGGAAACTGCGAGATTGCCGCGTTGTACTGCAGCTTGCCGCCGAGGTTTGTATACCCGGCGTAGATGATGGCATCCTGCACCCGACCATTCACCTGCGCGGTGAACGCAAGGCGGTTGTTGCCGAGCAGGTCGCTCAGGTAGATCGTGGTGCCACCGAACAGCCCGCGACCGAAATTGTCCTGTGCGTACCCGATGCTCGGCCGTGCGATGTAGTCGGCCTCGAAGCTGACCTTGTACGGGCCTTCACGGAATCGCGTCGGATCGGGCAGGGCAAGGTCAGCGCTGTCGAGCATCTGATTGACCGACACGACGGTCGAGTCACGTTCGCCGCGCTCGGGCAGCGAATCGGACTGGCGAATGCCGTCGAATCCGCGGTACACGGAGCGAGAGCTGCTGACGCGTCGTCCGGCTTCCCCGCCTCCAGTGGTCACCGGCGTTGCCGTGTTGGCCGGAATGCCAGCGGTGGGGACGCCCGGCGCCTTGGAGCCCGGGACCGTTCCCGTTGGCGCTCCCGGCAGCGTGCGCGGCACGCCTCCCGGCACGACCGTCTGCGGCGGCTGCACCGTTGGAACACCTGGCGTGACGCTGGGTGCCGGCGCACTTGGCACCGCCGTGATCGTGATACCGCTGTTGGCCCCGGCAGACGCAACGATCACCGCCGGTGCCGCCGGTGCGCGATACGGCTCCTTCTTGAGTGCGCGCGGATTCTCCACCGTCCACACGGTGTACTCACCCTTCTTCTCGAAATGCACGAACGCCATCCGATCCGCGCCGCGCGCCCAGGTGAGTGCGGGGCTGAACTCCGTGATGCCCGAAACGCCGCCAGCCACGTTCGTCAGCTGGTAGTGTTCACGATTGGTGAAATCGTAGAGGAAGATGTTGGGCACACCGTTGCGATCCGTGATGTACGCGATGCTCTTGCCGTCCGGTGCCCACTGCGGATTGATGTTCAGCCCAGGCTGGTTGGGCAGCACCGTCACGTTCCCGGTGGCCATGTCATACAAGCTGACCTTCCACCGGCTGAAACGCAGCAGATCGAAGTCCGTCTCGGCACCGCGATCACTCGAGAACGCAATCGTGCGTCCGTCCGGCGAAACCACCGGCATGAAATCGCCATACCGGTCATTCGTCAGCTGACGGAAGCCCGTGCCGTCGACGTTCACGATGGCCAGATCGGTGATGCCACCCTTGTTCGAGCTGAACACGATGTGTGACCCGTCCGGGGTGAAGACCGGACTGAGAACACCGTCAACGGGGAGATCGATGCGCCGGGTGTTACCGCCGCGTGTCCTGGTCAGATACAACACATCCTTGCCGTTCCGCTGCCCGACGTACGCCACCTGATTTCCGTCTGGCGAGAATGAGCTCTGGCTGTAGAGCAGTCGCAGCTCTTCGGCATTCGGATTCGTCGTGCTCTCCACCAGACGACGGATGCGACGACCGGTGCGCGCGTCGGCCAGCCAGAGGTCGATGAAAACCTCGCCACGGAGGAAATTGCCGTTCGACAGGAAGACGAGTTTCGAGCCATCGTCCGACAGCGTTGGCGCAAGGAAGATCGTTCCGCCGCTTTTCTTCGGACTCAGCAGGTTGTCAGCAAAGCGCCGCGGGCGATCCAGATTCACGACCGTCGGCAGGTACTGCTTCTGTAGCGCATCTTTCCAGTCATCGCCCAGCTCCTCGAGCGACAGGCCGAGCTCGCGCTTGAATGCGCGCTCGACGCCCACGTTCGGCATCGCCTCGAGAATCTGCCCGATGACCTGGTCACCCCAGCGCTCACCGATGTAGCGCAACAGCGACTCACCGAACCGGTAGGCGAAATACTCATCAGGCCGCAGGGTCATCTGCTCGATCGACGGGATGTCGCCGTTCACGGCGGCGTCCCGCATCCACATGTCGGTAAAGCGGTGATCCGACCCGAGCGACAGATACTCGGCCATGCCTTCAATGAGCCACAGCGGTGGGTTCACGGCCTGCAGCGCCTGCAGGTTGGCACCGGCGCGCCCGCGCGAGAAGACGTCGTACTGGAACTGATGCGTCATCTCGTGGGCGAGCACGTGCTCGAAAGTCCGGTAGTCACCCGTCAGCGGCAGCACGTTGCGCTGACGCTGCGCGTCGGTGACGCCCCCCGTGCCTTCGCCGAGGTCGCCGAAGATGTTGTTCTGCGCGAAGTCCGTGCGGCTCGCGAAGATCACGATCGGCTTCCGCTCACGGAACTGATGTCCGAGGATCCGGGAGAGTCTGGCATAGGATCGCTCAGCCATCCGTGCCGCGTCCTCGACGGCCGCCTTCTCTTCCTTGTAGTAATGCACGCGGAAGTGCTCGGTTTCGAGCACACGCCACTGGAACCGGTTGTACTGTACCTGGTTCTTGCCGAAGTAGCCCTGCGCGCCGGCTGACGACGCCAGGGCCAAGGTCGTGGTGATCGCCATCACCAAGTTCCGCCGCATCCGCATGCTCAGTCCTCCCGGACCCATTGCGACTTGTTGCTTCAGTCCCGCCTCATTCGAACGCGATTCGTTCCGCATCACTCCACAACCGTTCCAACTGGTAGAAGTTCCGCAGGGTGGGATGGAAGACATGGATCACGACGTCGGTGTAGTCGAGCAGCGCCCAGCGGCCCTGTTCCACGCCCTCCGCATGCGTCACCCGTTCGCCCCCCTCGCGCAACGACCGCACCACGTGATCCGCCATGCTGCGCACATGCGTGTCGGACGTCCCGGAGGCGATGACGAAGAAGTCCGTCATGTCGGTCAGACCGGCAAGCGCCAGCACCTGGATGTCCACCCCCTTGAACTCACTCATCAATCGCGCCGCGCGGATCGCCAAAGTCTGAGCCTCGGCCTTTGTCGCGCGGGTCGTGCTTTTCAATGCGGTCATCGAAGAAGGGAACGGCAGGGCAAAGCCTGCCTAATGGCACCAGGGCCCGTCTCCACGGAGGCGACGGGACGACCATGGGTACGTTAATCCGTAAGGCGCCGAACCACACCCTCCAGCGTCGAACCAGCCCCTCAGGCAACGGTGACGCACCCACTCGTCACGCCGCCATTGCATCAGGCCGGACACGCATGACGGGGCGTCCCCCTATCTGGGAGACGCCCCGCTCACGACCCTGATTCCCAGCGATCACCGGACTGGTGCCCGGTTCAGCCCTTGATGACCCAGACCTTCACCTCAGGCTTCACGTCCGCATGCAGCTTGATCGCGACCTTGTACACGCCCAGCGCCTTGATCGGTTCGTGCAGGTCGATCTGCCGCTTCTCGACGTGCAGCCCCTGGGCCTTCAGCTGCTCGGCGATATCGCCAGCCGTCACGGAACCAAAGAGCTTGCCTTCCTCGCCCACCCGTGCGGCGAAGGTGATCGAAAGATCCGAGTAGGCCTTGGCCAGCTCCATGGCCGCATCAACGCGCGCCTGTTCGGCGGCGACGAGCTTGGCCTTCTCCATCGAGATCCGCTTCTTGTTGCCCGCGGTGGCCGGCAGGGCCATGCCGCGGGGCAGCAGGAAGTTACGCGCAAAGCCCGTGGAGACCTTCACCAGGTCGCCCGCATGGCCGAGGCTGTCCACCGCTTGCCGAAGAATCACTTCCATCCTGTCACCCTCCTCGAATCAGGAAACCGCTGGCCGGATCCGGCGTCGCCAGTCGGCCCAAGTATCACCCAGTCCCACCAAACCGAGTGCGATCGCAGCGCCGTCGCGGAGCAGCAGCAACAACGCCGCTCCCACGAGCAGCCCGAGCAACGAACGCCCCGGACGAAGAAACCACGCCAGCACCGCCGCACCACGCAGCGCGTACAGCGCGCCGAAAAACACCAGCAGGTTCACGCCGAACGGTCGCAACGCCTCGAGCGCCGGCATGAGCGTCAGCACCAACCCCACGATCACCGACCAGATCCAGTGATCATTGAAACGAAACTCGCGTAACGGAGCCAGATCCATGCCCAGCCGCGTTCGGCTGAAACGATGAAACAGCGCCCAGGCGATCGCCAACCCAGCCAGTGTCTGCAGCGCCAGCATCGACGGCAGCACCACTCGCGCGGTCTCCGGCAACGATGCCACACTGCCTTCGAACTGATCCAGCACAGCCGCCGTCGCACTGTCAGCGCCGGCGGAGTTTGACTGCGACATCTGTGAGCGCGCCAGCCTCCAGCTGTTCATGTCCGTCGCGCCACGTTCGTCCAGCGCTGACCGCACGATGCGCGAGAACCCCGCGGGGCCAGCGGGTGTCGCCACGACCAATGCGGCCGAAACGAGCACCGCGCCGAGCACTGCAACCACGCCACGACCGAGAAAACTCCGCGACCTGGCCGCGAGCAGCGCAAGCGCGAAGCACCCCGTCGTGATCAGGCACCACGCTGCCGTCAGCACATCTGCGCTCACGCCCAGACGGACGACCGACCAGATCGACCCGGTCGCCGCCGCGAGAGCCGCCAGCATCAGAACGGCACTCCCTCCGCGCCACCACGCCACGAGGGCACACGCCGCCAGCGAAGGCAGCAGGAGCATCAGCGGGCGATGAACCGGGAGGAGCGTCTGCAAGACGGGAAGGTCAGCAGCGGCGACCCAGACCAGCACCGCCCACCCAAGCCACCACCACCCACGCCGCGACACGGGCGCGGTGGCGTCCGTCATCGTCCGGTCAGGCCTTGCTCGAGCGGGTGTACGGCAGCAGCGCCAGGTATCGCGCCTTCTTGATGGCCGACGCGAGTTGACGCTGATGGCGCGCATCGACACCACTCAACCGACTCGGCAGGATCTTGCCGTTCTCGGTGATGAAGCGGCTCAGAAAGCGCTCGTCCTTGTAGTCCACGAATCGGATACCAGCCTCGTTCACCGGGCTGGGCTTCTTGTTGCGGCGGGCCATGGGCTAATCCTCGTCGTCGTCGTCGTCGCCCGCTTCTTCCGCGCGGCGCTTGGCTTCCAGCTGCTCTTCAGTGAGCGGCGGGGCTCCCAACTCGTTCTCATGCAACGAGATGAGGTAGCGGAGCACACCATCGTCGAGCTTCAGCGAACGCTCGAACTCCGGCAGTTTTCCTGTTTCAGTCACGAAGCGGGAGACGACGTAGTAGCCGATGTCGCGCTTTTTGATCTGGTAGGCCAGCTGACGGCGACCCCAGTGGTCGATCGTCGCCTCTTCGGCCAATGACAGCAGGCCCTGATGCTTGGCCAGCTTTTCGGCGATCACGCCATCTTCGAGCGCGCTGTCGAAGATGTAGACGGCCTCGTACGGACGCAGAATCGTCTTCACGAGTGGCAATCCTCCCTGTGGTCAGATCCGCCCCCCGCGGGTTGCCGACGCGGGGGGAGGGGAATGAAGGACGCCCCGGATGGGGGCTTCCGTTGTCCCGAGCGTGGCGGACGACGCGCGGACTAGCCTTGAAACATAGCCTCGGTTGGTGCGCGATGGTACTCCAGGCGAGCTGGTCCGACTGGCCGATGCGGTTTGGGTTCATTTTTGCTCCGGCGGCTACCGCAGCAGTGCGCGTACCGAGTCGAGCGAACCATCGGTTGCCGCTGGCGCGAGGTGAAGCAGCGCAGCGAGCAAGGAGTAGACGTGAATATTCTGGAACGGCGGGACACGGCGGCCGGAAGCGAACCCCGGACCGGCTGCGATGAAGAGCGCACCCATCGCGGCGAGTGCCGGGTCGTATCCGTGCGCGCCGTAGGTGCGCCCGGCCTCCATCTGCCCAGGTGCTGCGCGCGTGCCGATCGACCACCCTTCGTCCGCCACCGCGACAATCGGCGTCACGCGTTCGCCGTCATTGTAGTGCAAGTGCGCGGGGAGTTCGCCCTTCCGGTATACGGACAGACGCGGGTGCGCGCCATGGAGCTGTCGGTACACATACGCCGCAGCGCCTGGCTTCGGGATGATCGTGGCGACCGGGCTCCAGTCCGCGACGTCAAGGCTGTCCATCGAGACATAGTCATCGAGCCAGATCACGCGCTCCGAGTTCACCTCGGCCATTCCATGGTCCGACACGATGATCACGTTCACGTTCGCGGTTGCGCCGAGCGCCGCAATGCCGTCGATGATGGCGCCAATGGCGCTGTCCACCTGCGCAATCGCGCGATCCGTTTCCGCCGACGCGGGGCCATGATTGTGGCTATCCGTGTCAACGTCGCTGAAGTACGCTGCAATCAGCCGTGGTGCGGTGCTGTCAGGCATCGCCAGCCAGTCGAGGATGCGTTGCACGCGAGTGGAGCGCATCGTGGCGCCGTCATACGCGTAGTACCAGTGCGGGCGCACGCCGCCGATCGCTGCTTCAGAGCCGGGCCAGAAGTATGCGGCGGTGCGGACGCCCTGCTTCTCCGCGGTGACCCAGATCGGCTCGCCGCGATACCAGCGGGCATCGCGGACCGACGGATTGCTCCCGGTCGTGAATCGCCCCAGGACGGTGTCGAGCATCACATTGGCCGCGATGCCGTGATGCGCCGGATAGAGCCCGGTCACCAGCGTGACATGATTCGGGAAGGTCTTGGACGGAAACGACGGAATGAGTCGCTCGGCATGCACGCCGCGCGCTGCGATTTCGCGAAGGCGTCGTGCCGCGGGACGCTGCAGATAGTCCCACCGGAAGCCGTCAAGCGAGACCAGCACAACGCGCTGCGCCGGCGCAGCAGATCGCGCGGGCAGTGTCGCACCGAGTGGCACGACCGCCAGCAGAACGGCAGCGACGCCTCGGCGGACGGATCTCACTGAAGCGCCTGCGAGGTGCACGAGTGCGGTGTTGACAGTGTCGGGAGAGCACGGGGGCGGTGTGGTGCCCCTTCATGCGGTGGCGACCCGGAAAACTACTCCGCTACAGCGCCCGGCGTCTCGCCGCCAGCGCTCACGCGCTCCGGCGCTCCGGCACTGGCGGTGCCACGTTGCCGCCGGCGTCTGCAATCATCACGCCGGCGGTCGCCAGTCGCTTTGCCTGGTACATCGCGCGATCGGCCCGGGCCACCCACTGGGCGACGTCCTCGCCCGGTGCCAACAGGGCAATGCCGACCGACGCGCCCAGCGCAAACTCCATCTGCGGATGGGGCTTCGGCAGCGAGCGGACCTGCTCCACCAGACGCTTGGCCAGCGTCTGGGACACGGCCATGTCGCACCCATTGAGCACGACCGCGAATTCGTCGCCACCGTACCGGCAGATGACGTCGGACTGACGGAGGAAGACCTTCCAGAGCGCACCCGCGACGCTCTGGATTGCGGCGTCTCCGGCGGTATGTCCATACGAGTCGTTGATGACCTTGAGCTTGTTGAGGTCGATCATCAGCAGGCTCACTGGCGCACGACCGAGCGAGAAGAGTTGCACCGCCCGCTGCGCCATCAGATCGAAGTGCTTCCGGTTCCCCACCTTGGTGAGCGGATCGGTCTCGCTCTCCTTGCGCGCTTCTTCCAGCTGCCGACCGAGCGTGTCGAGCGAGCCTGCGAGCGTGCGGTATTGCCGCTGCTGCTCGTCACGACGCTCCTTCAATGCGCGATCGATTTCTCCGATCGCTTTCAGGACTTCATCCCGGATGCTGCTCATATGGGATCCGGCCATCGCGTTCTTGACCACCGTCAGATTGCTGCCAGCGGTCACGTCGGCGCTGTCATCGATGCGAACGGCTTCGTGCACGGCGGAGACGCAGCTCCAAAGCGCGGTCCGGAGCTCTGACACGAGGGATTCCACCGACGTCTGTTCATCCCGTCGCAGGTCGGCGACGGCGCGCACGAGCCCGCGCCAGTCGCGATCCTCGATACCCACCGACGGGGTCCCGAGGTCATCTGTCTCGAACGGCAGGCCCATCGTCGCGTGTCGCTGCCACGCTGTCATTTCCTTGGTGGTCGATGACGCAGGACGATGTGGAAGGTCTATCGGGAAGCGCGCGATGGCCGCGATGACACTGCCGAGCGCATCGAGCACGAGCCCGTTCTCTGACGCCGTCGGCGGTGCCGCCTTGCCGGCCGCGTGTGAGGCCGCAGCTGCATTGGGGGCAGTTGCGGTCGAGCTTTTCGCGTCCGACCCCTTCTTCTGAAAGAACATAGGCTTGGCCCGGAGGAACAAAGGTTTCCTTCAAGGATCGGCACGGTCGCGCGGGCGCTTGAGTCCTGCGGTTCCCCGATGGTGTCAGATGTCGGCGAGTGCCGAGCTGGCGCCTCGCGCGCACTCGGCGAGCACGGCGGCGGCTATCAGGATGACGCCGACCATCAAAGGGGTGTCCCTTCAAGGGGTCAGAATTCTTGATCCATCAAGTGGTCAGAGACCTTGATCGGGCGGGTATCGTTGCGGGACGCGTATCTTCGCTCCTCTTGTGGCGAACGGAACTGGCGTGATCGCACGTTGCGCGGCCGACTGAGCGTGGGGGGAGTCATGACGTCGTGGGGGCGCCGCATCCGCGCAGCAGTCGGGATGGGCCTCATCTGGGGAGCCGCTTGGTTCGGGGCGGGCCTCGTGCTCGCGCGGGTGCCCGGTTTCTACTCCGACCTCCCATTTGCCCTCGTGTTCGCGCCGCTCGGTTTTGTCATCGGCATCGTGTTCTCCGGCATCCTCGTGGTTATCGCACGTCGTCGCGGATTTGATCGCCTCTCGCTTTCGCGCTTTGCGGGGTGGGGCGCCGCGAGTGGACTTCTGGTGTCCGGGATCTTCGTCGTCGGCGCGGCGCTTCGAGGCGACAGCGTGTGGGCGGAGTTCATGGTGTTCACACCGGGGCTCGCCATCGCGGGCGCGGTCTGCGCGGCTGGTTCGCTGGGCGTGGCCAGACGGGCTGAGCGGCGATCGGTGCGCGTCCTGAGTGTGGATCCGGAAGGCGAGCAGCTTTCTGGACACGAGAGGCGGGAGCTGGGCTGACGGGTCAGCGGATACGTCCGCCTCCAGCGCGCCGCTGCCGGTCGAGGCTGTAGAAGAAGGGACGTGTCAGGAATTTTGTGTGTGAGGGGCGAGGTTATACGGTGCGTTTCGTAAAGCGGTCCCCGTAGACGATCGCAAACTGATTCATGGCGTCGTGCCAGGCTTTCGCGGAGCGAATGGTGTGGCCGTGCATGTTTTGGAGCGCGAGCCACAAGAGCTTGATCGCTGCCTCATCGCTGGGGAAGTGGCTGCGCGATTTGATGATCTTCCGGAGCCGCATATGCAAACTCTCGATGGCATTGGTCGTGTAGATCACCCGGCGTACCTCCGGTGGAAACGTGAAGAAGGGGATGATCTGGGGCCAGTGGCGTTCCCACTGCGTGACGATGGTGGGATAGCGCTGCCCCCACGGCCCGCCCGCGAACGCCGTGAGCGCCTCGCGCGCGGCGTCGGCTGACACCGCCGTGTAGATCGGTCTGAGTGCCGCGGCGAGCGCCCTGCGGTCTTTCCAGCTCGTGAAGTCGAGGCTATTGCGCAGCAGGTGGACGAGGCAGGTTTGCACGGTGGTCTGGGGGAACGCCGTCTCGATGGCGTCCACGAGGCCCGTGAGGCCATCCACGACGGCGATCAGCACATCCTGCACGCCGCGGGTGCGCAGCTCGTTGAACACCTTGAGCCAGAACTTCGCGCCCTCGGTCTGCTCGATCCAGAGGCCGAGTACCTCGCGGGACCCATCCGCGAGGACGCCCAGCGCGACGTACACGGCCTTGTTCCGCACCCCGCCGTCATCACGAATCTTGACGCGCAGCGCATCGAGGAAGATCACCGGATACATCGGCTCCAACGGCCGCTGCTGCCACGCCGTGACTTCGGCGAGCACGGCATCGGCCACGCTGCTGATGAACTCGGGCGAGACGTCCGTGCCATACTGCTCACGGAGGAACCCCTGGATCTCGCG
>JANMNM010000169.1:0-2326 GCA_031373905.1 Gemmatimonadaceae bacterium
CCGGCGTTCATCCACGCGTTCATCGGGTGCAGCGTGTTCGACTCGAGCCAGCTCGGCACCGAGATCGACGTGTTGTCCTGCTGCGCCGTGTAGACGCGATACGGAAATGCATGATCAACCACCACATCGTACATCTCGGCCGTCGGCATGACGTTCATGCTGCTCCAGGACTTCGCGCCCGTCAGCGAGACCACCGAGCCACCGTCGTCCGCGAGCACCATCACTCGCGGATTGTGCGGGTTGATCCACAGGTCGTGCGTGTCCCCGTGCGGCACGTTCACGGCTTCGAACGTGCGACCTCCATCCACTGACCGGTGCATCTGCACGCTCATCAGGAAGATCTGATTCTCGTTCACGGGGTCGGCAACGATCCGGTAGTAGTACCAGGCGCGTTGCCGGATCTTGTTCTCCGCGTTGGTGCGGGTCCACGTCGTGCCGCCGTCGTCCGAGCGATAGAGGCCGCCGGCGGGTTCCGCTTCGACGAGCGCCCAGATGCGATCAGGATTTGCCGGCGAGATGGTGATGCCGACTTTCCCGACGATACCGGTCGGCAGGCCGCCGCCGAGTTTCGTCCATGTGTCGCCGGCATCGGTCGAGCGATACACCCCGCCTTCGGGGCCGCCGGAAATCATCGTCCACGGTTTGCGTTCCGCGCGCCACATTCCGGCGTAGAGGATCCGTGGATTGGTCGGGTGCAAAACCAGATCACTGGCGCCAGTGGAGTCGTTCACGAACAACACGTGCTGCCATGTGGCGCCACCGTCTTTCGAACGGAAGATGCCGCGCTCCCTGTTCTTGCCGAACGGATGGCCAAGCGCCGACGCATACACGATGTCGGGATTCGTGGGATGAACCACGGTGCGTCCGATGGCTCCCGTCTCGCGCAGTCCAACGAAGGTCCAGGTGCGGCCGGCGTCGGTTGATTTCCACATGCCGCGGCCGGTTGACGAGTTCCCGCGGACATCCTGCGAACCGGTGCCGACGTAGATCACGTTCGGATCGGAGTCCGCGACGTCGATGGAGCCGATGGCGCCGCCGAAGTACTTGTCGGTGATCGGCTGCCAGCTCTGGCCCGCATCCTCGGTGCGCCAGACGCCGCCGCCGGTGCTGCCGGAGTACAAGAGGAAGGGTGAACCCGCGACGCCAGCCACCGCCGTGGAGCGGCCACCCCGATACGGACCGATCATCCGGAACTTCATCGATCCGAGGAGTGCGGTGTCGAGCGTCGGCGCGACTGTCGCGCCTGCCGCGCGTGCGGCAGGTCGGGTTCGCTGCGGGTGCACCGGCGATACGGTCGCGACGAGTGCCAGGCACATCGCAACCGTCGCGATGATCGGTGCGGCGACGGGTGCCTCAGGAGCGGGGGGAGTGTGCATGTGTGGTGCCGGGTGTGATCTGGGCGAGTGGGCGCGTGGCGGTCAGCGCCGGGTTTTCAGTCGTCCAGTGTACGCTGCGCACCGGAAGCTCGCTGATGGCTGGTGCCAGACCCGGTCGCCTTGCGGCGGCGCGGTGCAGTCGAGATGCTCCACCTGCGCCAGACTCGCGCCACACCCCCTGTTCCGGACCGATCCGATGCGATCCCCAGGTCTGTGCCTCGCCATGTTCACGGCGGCTGCTGCCGCTGGCTGTGCCTCGAAGCCAGGGCCGACCGCAACGCCTGCCCCCGCAACGCGCGCGGCACCGCAGTCGACCCGAGCGGTAGCGCTGCCGCGCGGGCGCGCTGATCTCATCACCGAAGCGGAGATTGCGGCCGCCGGCGGCAATCTGCAGACCGCGTTCGAGATCGTGCAGCGACTTCGTCCAACGATGATGCGACTGCGTGCCGGAACCACGACCGGGAGCTCGGACGGCAGAAGCAGCACGAACGTGTCCTCGGCGCGGATCATGGTCTATCTCGACAACCAGCCCATGGGTGGCATCGACGCGCTGCGCGAGATCATGACGTCGCAGGTTCGGGAGATTCGCTACCTGAACGCAAACGACGCCACGACACTGTTCGGCACCGGGCACCAGGCTGGCGCAATCCAGGTCCTGGGGAAGAAGATGTAACAAGAAGATGTAAGCAGCGGCGATGTCGGTCGTGGCACCGCACTCTTGTCATGAGACGCGTCAGCGGCAACCCTTCACGCAGCAACTCAGCTCAGGCCATTTCCTCACGGAGTGCATGATGCGCCACCTTCACAGCATGCTTGCGACCTGCGTATTCGCCACCGGTGTCATGTCCGCCGTGGCACCAGCGCACCTCGCGGCACAAGACTCGGCCGCCACGGCTGCCGCCGCGAAGAAGCCACCCAAGGGCCGCGCGAATCTCATCACCGAGGAAGAG
>JANMNM010000188.1:0-12580 GCA_031373905.1 Gemmatimonadaceae bacterium
TCTCGAGGAGCGTCGCGCGCGAGAAGTCCGTGAAACCATCGACGGCCGCGTAGCGCCCGAGTGTGGACACGATGGTGGCGGCAGGGATGCCGTTGATGCTCACGATCTCGCTGCCCCTCGCGATGGCGTTCTGCGCGCTCGTGTCAACGAACAGCCGTTCGTCGAACACACGCACCCGCACGGGCGACTGGGTGGCGTGTTCCTCGCGAAAGTGCTCCAGCGCCGCGGGGTACTCCGCCTTGGTGTGGTTGCACCGGATCCGCGCCACGAGGAGGGCGACCTCCTGATAGAGCTGGAGGTCCGTACGAGGCACGGACAGGCGGCCGTTCAGGTCCGTGAAGAGCGAGTCCATGAAGCGTTTCGGGCGATAGCGTCCGTATCCGGCATGTACCGTCTCGAGCGCTTCCCTGAGCAGCGCAACGTCGGCGGCCGACTGCGCTGGCGTGAGCGTACGCTCCGTGTAGGTCACGGCAGCCGGCTGGGCGACGGCGGGGGGTGCGATGGCCGCGGCAGCGGCGATGGTCAGCAGGACGATGGTTCGGCAGAACGCCACGCAGTGCTCCGGTAGGGGTGACGCGCGGAGAATCGCCCGATCCGGGCTCCGAGTCGTCGCAAATCCACAAGACTTCGCGACTTCATCGATTTTGAGACGTCGATCGGGTCTGGGCGCCCCGGAAATCGGTCGGGGTCGACCCCGTCAGACGCTTGAACACCCGGTTGAACGATGACTTCGAGCTGAAACCGGCGTCGAGTGCGACCGTGAGCAGATCACGATTCAGGTCCGGGCGCATCAGTTCCGCCTTCACGGCCTCGACCCGCAGCCGATTCACGAACTCATTGAAGTTCTGCCCCAGTCCTTCGTTCAGTGCGCGGGACAGGTAGGTGGTGTTGGTGGCCAGATGGCGCGAGAGCAGCGGCGCGGTCAGGTCAGGGTCTCGCCACCAGCCTTGCTCTCGCACGAGTGCACTCCAGCGCGCGGCCATCGCCGCCCAGTCCTGCCGACGCTCAGCGCCAGGCACCTGGGGCGCGTCGCCGGGCTGATCCGCTGCAGGTGTCCCGGCTGCCTCGGCATCAGGGACCGGACGGCTCCCACTGCTCGCCGCCACCGGCTCGAACACGGGCCCGGGTCCAGGCCAGCCTGTTGTGGTGCCTGGCCGGGGATACGCCAGGTTCGCACCACGAAGCCCGCCGACTCCGAGGCCGTAGATCAGCAGCGAGAACCAGAGATACAGCGGGAACAGATCGAAGTAGTTGAGGTCAGTGACCAGCGTGTCCACGACCGTCACACCGGTCCAGAACACGAGTGTCAGCCCGAATGCGGTGAGGAAGATCCGCAGCCATGTGAGCCGAAACTCCTCGCGGTTCGAGAGGTCATCATCCAGCCAGCGCTGGTACCGGGCATACTCCTTCCACGCGAGCACGAGGTACACGCACATCGCAGTGAGCGACCATGTGAGTTCCACCGGCACGATTCGCGGCACATGCACCGTCTGGTCCCAGTGATCCTTGAACGACAGCGGCTGCACGAACATCACGCAGTAGTACACGCCCTGAACCACGGCAGGTATCAGGTGCAGCTTCCAGTAAGCCGGCAGTGCACCCGTGCAGACCACACGCGTGTAGAGCCAGATCAGCGCGCCGTAGCCAAGGGCGAAGTCGTACGGCAGGAACGACAGCCAGGGATAGGCGTCGTAGAAACCGGCAAAGCCGATGATGTACGGGAGGATGCGAAGTGCCACGACGGCAAGCAGCAGCGCAAGCAGGCGGTTTGCCGTGCGATTGCTCCGTGCACGCAGCAGCAACGCCGCGAGCACAAGTCCGTGGACGGTACCGATGGCCAGCAGAATGCTGCGAGTGGAGAAGACGAGCACAAACGAGACGGTGGCGTGGGGCAATGTTTCCCGGCGAGTGGCGCGCGAAGCCAATACTCAACGTAGCCGTCGGCACCCTCGTTCCCCGCGCGCCGTTGCTGCACGGATCCCATCGCGATGTCTCAGTGCGCGACCGGACTTCTGCGGCGACTCGACACGATGCGTTGATCAGGCCGTCGCCGCGACCTTGCGGAACGTGCGACGGTACCCAAGTGGACTCGTGCGCAGCTCACGTCGAAAATGCACCCGGAGACTCGCCGGAGACCCGAACCCGCAGGCGTCGGCAATCCGCTCGATCGTCTGGTCTGACTCCTCGAGCAGCAGCCGCGCACGGTCTATGCGTTGCCGAAGCAGCCATTGCAGCGGTGTCGTGCCGGTTTCGGCGTGGAAGTGACGCGAGAAAGTGCGGGTACTCATGGCCGCATTCGCCGCCAGCTGCCGCAGCGACAACGGTTCGTGCAGGTGTTGCTGCATCCAGCTGCGCGTCTCGCCCAACGGCCGATCAGTCTGGTCGGGCAGCGACTGCGGCACGAACTGAGCCTGCCCACCGCTGCGATGTGGTGCCACGACCATGCGCCGCGCAACGGCGTTCGCCACCGCGGCCCCGTAGTCCAGGCGAACGACATGCAGACAGAGGTCGATGCCTGACGCAACGCCGGCCGATGTCAGCACGCTGCCTTCATCCACATACAGCACGTCTGGATCACACTCGACCTCGGGGTATCGCCGACGGAACTCAGGGACATCGAGCCAGTGCGTGGTCGCGCGGCGACCAGTGAGCAACCCCGCCTCCGCCAGGACGAACGCGCCGGTGCAGATGGACACGATCCTCGCACCACGACGATGCGCGGCAGTCAGCGCGTTGACCACGGCGCGCGGAATCGGAAGATCGAGATCATCGATCCCGGGAACAACGATGGTCTGCGCGTGGCGCAGTGCGGCAAGCCCATTGGCCACGATGATGGAAAAGCCGTAGCTCGTTTTGACAGGTCCGGGCACGGCCGTACAGAGCGTCATTGTGTACCGGTCGGCGCCGAGATCGTCGCGTGGGTACCCGAAGGCCTGCGTCGCCACACCGAGGTCGAATGGCACCACGGAGGACAGCACGAGCACGGCCGCACGATAGGGAGGCGCAGGCAGCGGCCCGCCCCATGGCAGCGACACCGTCCACTGATTCGATGGTCGTGACGACGGCGTGGCTGGCCGCGCACCTCGCCGACCCGAAAGTGATCGTCGTCGAAGTGACGATGAACGACAGCGCGCGGACCACGCGGATTCCCGGCTCGCGAGCGATCTCCTACCGGCGACTGACTGCCAGTCGCGATGGGTTGAGCACCGAGTTGCCAACCACGGACTCGCTGAAGTCGCTCTTCGAAGGGCTTGGTCTCTCGGACGACACCCGCGTCGTGGTGTACGCGCGCGAAGCGCCGATGGCCACGCGAATGCTCATGACACTCGACTACCTCGGCTACACGAAGTGGTCGTACCTCGATGGAGGCATGACGGCATGGATGGCCGAAGACCGCCCGATGGGTCAGACGGAGCCTGTCGTCGCGAGAGGTTCACTGACGGTGCGGCCGCGCAACGGAATGGTCGTGACGGCCGACTGGGTCGCGTCGAGGATTGGCAAGGCCGGACTGTCGTTGATCGATACGCGCACCGACGGAGAATACAACGGAACCGGAAATCGCAGCGGAATGCCCAGTGCCGGTCATCTGGAGGGCGCGCGGCAACTCGAATGGGAATCGCTGTTTCAGGAGCAGAACGGCCTGCTATTGAAGGACCGCGCCGAGTTGCGCCGGATGTTCGGCGAGCGTATCACGCGGGGCGACGCCGTGGTGACGTATTGCTGGGTGGGCTATCGCGCCAGCGCGACGTACTTCGCGGCCCGACTGCTTGGGCTGGACGCGAAATTCTATGACGGCTCGTACCAGGACTGGCAGAGTCGGCGGCTCCCGACGAAGGCTGGAAGCACGCCGTAATCCGCCATCACGCCACGCGGCGCAAGTGTCCGGTGGTCAGCGCGGCAGCGCCGCGATCTCCACGCGATTCCCATCCGGATCGAATACCGTACTCTCGTAATAGCCATCACCCGTACGCCGCGCCTCGCTGACGATCACGTACCCGTCGCGGCGCAGCCGTTCGGTCAGCGCATCGACCGCGGCCTCGTCACCTGGCGTGAACGCGAGGTGGACGAGCCCCATCGATTGCACCTCGGCGGGATAGGCGCGCGGCTCCACCGTGGGCATCTGCATCAGCTCCAGCCTCGAGCCATCAGCGAAGGTGAGGAAGTACGACGCGAACGCATGCCGCGGATTCTCGTAGCGCGCACCCGCCACGCCATCGAAGTAGGTCGTGTAGAAGGCGCGGGACCGATCGATGTCGGGCGTCCAGATGGCGACGTGCTCGAGGATCATGCGGCGGGGCGGGTGGAGGGTTGAATCGGCGCGATTCACGCGTAACGGTGCTCACATCTGACGCCGACTGCAAGCGGGGGCAACCGCGGCCCAGCGGAATGCGCCGGCCTCCGCGGCATGGACAGCTCGCCTCGAGGGACGCTCTTGCCATGCGTTGTGCACTGGTCCACCGTACGCAGGTCACCTTCGTTCTCACACCGGACTCGAACGCGTCATGTTCAGCCTGCGAACGTCCATGTTCGTCGCCGCGGTCTTTCCTTCCCTGCTCGCGGCGCAACCCGCAGCGCTGCGAATTGCACCGTCGGCTATCGACGCGGTCTTCAAGGACTATGGCCCGAAGACGCCAGGTTGCGCCCTCGGTGTCTACAGCAACGGCCGCATTCTGTACGCGAAGGGATATGGCATGGCCGATCTCAATCTCGGCGTCCCGATTTCGCCGGGCACGGTGTTCGACATCGGCTCGACGTCGAAACAGTTCGCTGCCGCGGCGATCGTGCTGCTCGCCAGTGATGGCAAGCTGTCACTCAGCGATGATGTCAGGAAGCACATACCCGAGCTGCCTGACTACGGCACCGTCATCACGATTGATCACATGCTGCGGCACACCAGCGGCCTGCGCGACTACAACGGACTGCTCTTTCTCGCCGGCCACTACTTCGAGGACTACACCTCCGACGATGACGCGCTCAGCGTGATCACCGCGCAGCGCGCACTGAACTTCACTCCCGGCTCGAAGTGGGACTACAGCAACTCCGGCTACTTCCTGCTCTCGGTGATCGTCAAGCGCGTGACTGGACAGCCCCTCGCGGAGTTCGCGAAGACGCGCATCTTCACGCCGCTCGCCATGCCGCTGACCCACTTTCGCACCGACCACACCGCATTGCTTCCAAATCGCGCGGTCGCGTACGCACCAGGGAGTGCACCGGGCCAGTTTGTGATCGACATGTCCAACTGGGACCAGGCGGGCGACGGTGCCGTGAACACGACGGTCCTGGAACTCGCGAAGTGGGACGCCAACTTCTACGAGCCGACGGTGGGCGGGCGCGCCCTGACCGATCGTCTGCAGGAACGTGGACGGCTCGACAACGGCGATACGCTGCAGTATGCACGGGGGCTCTTCGTCGATTCGTACCGCGGACTCCGTCGCGTGCATCATGGCGGAGCGTGGGCGGGATATCGTGCGATGCTGATGCGCTTTCCCGATCAACGGGTGTCCATCGGCCTGACGTGCAACGTTGGCGATGCTGACACCATGGCCCGATCGGAAGCCGTGGCCGATGTGATACTCGCAGGTCGGTTCGCACCGTCCGTGGGCACCACCGCGACGCCAGGTGCTGCGGGTGCGTCTGGCGGTACGCCGCTGCGCGATGCGACGAACTATGCGGGCAGCTACTTCTCCGATGTCGAGCAGGCGGTGGTCTCGATCGATACGCTGAAAGGCGTTGCGGTCCTGAATGCGAATGGTGCTGCGTTGCCACTGGCGCTCATGACCAATACGCGCCTCTCCGCGCGCGCCGGGGCCGTTACCGTCGATTTCTCCGACGGATTGCAATCACTGACGGTGCTCAGCCGCGGCCGCACTGCCGGTCCGTATCGGAAAGTTGCGCCGTTCGTGCCCTCCACCGCCGATCTTGCGGAACTCGCCGGCTCGTACCGGAGCCCGGAGCTTGGCACGACGTGGAGTGCGCGTCTGCAGGGCGATTCGGTGCGACTCGCCGGACGCGCCGTTGGTTCCGGCACACTCCGGACAATCCTGAAGGACGTGTACGCGTTCGACAACGCCATCGTGACGTTCACGCGTGGCGGCAGCGGCCGGATCGACGGATTCACACTCAGCGCCGCCCGAATGAAGAGGATTCGGTTCGACCGGCTCGCGGCGCCGTGACGGCAGCGTATCACCAGCCGCGTTCGTGCTTGAACGCGCAGCGCTCGGCTCAGGTGGATCCGGCAACATGGCGCCGCCCGCGCGCCCGTGCGCACGCATCGAGTGACGCAGATTCCAGTCCATGGTTCTGATCACACCGTGACCCCGCCCTCTCGACACACGCCGCTGCCATGGGGCGCCGAGCTGCCACTGGTTGGGAGACACACGGAGTTCGCGGCGCTCCGCGATCATCTGTCGCGCGCGATCGCCGGACACGGGCGGTGCGTGCTGCTGACGGGCGAAGCGGGTGTCGGCAAGTCTCGACTGCTCGCGGCGCTTGTGAAGGACGCCGAGTCGCGCGACGTGCTCATCGCATCTGGCAGCGCGTTCGCCGTGGAGACGGGGGTGCCGTACGCGGCCTTCGCCGATCCGCTGGCGCGACCGCTGCGCGCGATGGATGCCGCCACCATCACGCTCCTCGCGAGAGGAGCAGAGCGTGACCTGAGCGCGGTGCTGCGGGGACTGGCCGGCATCGCAGCGACCGGAACGGACGATGCCGACGGCGAGGCAGTGAGCAAGTCCCGCCTGTTCTGGAACGTCACACAGTTCCTCACGCGCGTCGCGGCGCGCAAGCCACTCCTGCTCGTGCTCGACAACGCGCACGAGAGCGATGCATCCTCAGTCGAGTTGCTCCACTTTCTCGCGCGACAGGTGGCGGACACCCGCATCCTGATCGTACTCGCATTCCTCGAAGACACGCGCGACGAGCACACGGCACTCCGCACCGCCGTTCGGTCTCTCACCACCGCGAACGAAGCCACGAGACTGCGTGTCGAGAGCCTCACGCGCGCCGATCTGACGGAACTGCTGGAGCGCAGCTTTGCCCTCGACGCGGACGACGCTGCCCACCACGCGGCCGGACTCTGGTCGCATACCCGCGGCAATCCGTTCTTCGTCGAGGAGTCGCTCAAGGCGCTCTCCGCCGCGGGCAAGATCCGCATGTCCGGGGATCGGTGGATCATTCAGGATACGCTGCCGGCGACCCTTCCGGCGACGGTCCGCGATGCTGTCCTTCAGCGCCTTGAATCCTTGACGCCAGACGCGATGAAGGTCGCGGAGCTGGCGTCGATCGTCGAACGCAGGATCTCCCTCGCCCTGCTCGAGCGCGTGTCGGGGCTCGATGCGCTCGCACTGGCCGACGCGATTGACATGCTCTGCAGCCGTCGGACGCTGATCGAGCATCGCACTGAAACCGACGCGGAGTACGAGTTCGCGCACCCGATCATCCAGTCCACGGTTCGCAGCACGCTCACGGCGGCGCGCGAGCGAGTGCTGCACGCGGCGATCGCTGCCGGACTGGAGGGCATTCATGGTGCCGCAGCCATCAATCATGCTGGCGAAATGGCTCGGCATCTGCTGCTGGGCCGGGACGCGGGGATTGACGCCCGGACACTGCGCTACCTGGCCGCCGCCGGGCGAGATGCCCTCGCGCGTCGCGCGGATCGCGAAGCGGCCCGATGGCTCGCGGACGCACTCGAGGTTGCAGAGCAGTGCGGCGATTCGGACGAAGCAACAGTGCTGGTCGAAGAACTCGCAACGGCGCGCCTGCGCCTCGGTGACGCAGCTGGCGCCGAGGATGGCTGGCGGCGCGCGCTTGCGCTGGCCGACGCGCGCGGCGACCAGGAAGCGCGCTCGCGACTGCTGCACCATCTTGCACAACTCGCGGCGCGCGCGGGCGATGCGGCCAGCGGCCTGACGCTGCTCGACGACGCGGAGCGCGCTGCGGCTTCCATCCCGCGCAACGATCTGGTGATCCGCATCGGTGTGGCGCGGGCGAAGCTGCAGCAGGCCCTCGGGCGGCGCGATGATGCCACACGAACGGTGACCGGGACACTCGCGACGGCGGTCGCTCTCAACGATACGGCGCTGCTCGCGCGCGTCCATCAGACGGCGCTGCAACTGTATGCATGGACGGGGCCCGCACGCCTCGCGCGTGATCACGGCGCACAGGCAATCACCCTCGCCAGCGCGAGCGGCGACAGAACCGTCGAGTGGTCGGCGCACTGGGCCATGGCCATGCTCGAGGGCTTCACGGGCGAGGGCCACGGCGTCTCGCCACACTTGCGTGCCGCGGCCGCGCTGGCCGAATCGCTCGCGTCACCGGTCCTGCTGGCCATGACGGCGGAGATCGAGATCGAGCACGCATCAGGGATCGGCAACTGGACACACGCCCTCGCCGTTGCCGAGCGCACAATTCCGCTGGCACGTGCGGTGATGCCGAATTCCCTCCTGCCGCGGCTCCTCGTCTGGACCGGGCTGATTCTGCTCGAACGAGACGATACGGAGCGGGCGCGAGCGCTCTTCGAGGAAGCGTGGACGCGCTCCGGCGCCGAGCGATCGACGGTCGTCGGCGAGTTCAGTGAACAGCCACTGGGCAACGTGCACAACGTCATCCTCGCGCACACCGGGATGGGCACGTACTGTTTGTCCCACGGTGAATGGGAACGCGCGCTGGACCTTGGTGAGCGTGGTCTCGCACTGGCGGATCGCTTCGGCTACGTCGCGTGGTCGATCCACCGGCTGCTACCCATGATGATCGAAGCCGCGCTGCGTACGGAGCGGTACGACCGCGTCGAGACGTTGACGGAACAGCTTCGCCGGCACTCGACTGATCTTGGCCACCGCCTCGGCCTCGCGTGGACCGCAGCAGCCGAGGCACTGTTGGCACGTGTCCGACATCAGGCGCCGGATGCCGCCGCGAGACTGCTGGCGGCGGCCGAGGAGCTGGAGGCGGTCCCCTTCGTCTTCCATGCGGCGCGACTGCGACGGAATGCGGCACAAGTACTCGAGGCAGATGGAGACACCGCCGGCGCGATTCGTGAATTGCGGCGCGCACATACAGTGTTCGTCAACCTCGGCGCCGAGTTCGAGCTGCGGGGCCTTCGTAACCACTTGCGGTCGCTCGGCGCGCGGCCCCCATCGCGCAGCACGTTGCCTGGTGCCGGCAGTCTCAGTGGGCGTGAACTCGAGATCGCACGGGCGGTCGCGCGACGCCTCACGAACAAGGAGATCGGCGCCGCCCTCGGGATTTCGACGCGCACCGTCAGCACACACCTCTCGAACATCTTCGCGAAACTCGGCGTCGATTCGCGCGGCGCGCTCGCGGACGCCGTGCGCGAGTTCTCCGATCCTGATGCGTGAGAGGCGCCGCGCAGGGCGGATCGATCAGAACGCCTGATTGAACCCGATGTAGAGCCCCGACGCACCGTCGCGTCCGCGTCCGTAGTCCGCGCGCACGCCAGTCCGCTGGCGCTGATCGATCTGCACTCGGAGGCCGGCACCATAGCTCGGCAGCGCGCGGGCTCCGCTGAATGATCCCACGGATGGCCGCGCGACGCCGGCACCGGCAAACGCGACCCAGCCAAGCCGGTGCCATTCGGGCGAGCGATACTCCGACTGGATGGCAGCCGTCGCGCGATCGCGATACCGGCCGCGCGCGTACCCGCGCAGAATGTCGCTGTTGCCCACCAGCGCGAGTTGATCAAAGGGCGCGCTGCCATCGACGCTCACGATCTGCAGCTGGGTCGCAACGATGTGCGCGCCCCGGATCGGCCGATACGCACGCGCATCGAGTCGGAGCGCGCCATACGAGAAGTCCGATGCGACACCGCTGACGCTCCGGGCGTAGGAGAGCTGAATCCAGTCGCCGTGCTGCGGCGCGAAGACGTTGTCTCGCGTGTCATGCATCAGACCCGCGGCCCACTCAGTCATGGTGCCCCCGGTGCGGCCAGGAAGCTGTGAGCCGGCCAACGCGCTTCGGCTGTCGGTGCGAATGTGCTGACTGACGAAGCGCACTCCGCCAGTGGCGTACCATGCATCCCGGATGCGCTGCTGGACTGCCAGGGTGACTTCGCCGCCGGTGGGTGTGAACGTCTCCTCGGCCGACTTCGGGCTGCGGTCGCCGATGCCGAAGTATGGCAACGGGAACTCATAGAGCTGCACGCTGCCGGCAACCCGGCGGGCATTCCCGCGAGACCAGCGCTCGCCATCGATGCGGTACCGCGTCTGGCTTTTTGCAGTGCGCAGCGCAGCCGCCGTCAACGATGCGGGCCGAGTGTCTCTCGCGGCCGGCTGCCAGACGGCCAGGACCGTGGCCCCCAGCTGAATACCTGTCTCCGGCGCAGACGCGACTGCGGGCAGCAGCAGGATTCGGCGGCGACTAACGGAATCGGCCGTGCCGACAGACGCGGCTTGCGCGTCGAGCCGGTGCGTGAGCGCCATACACGCAATGGTCATCGCGACACACACGACGGTGATGAACCTGGCGCGCGTCACACAGCCTGAGCGCTTCACAGTCGCCGTCCGAAGCCGGGGAACCCATTGCGACGCACCACGAAAGACGGAATGACCAGTATCCGATTCGTGTTCAGGCCAAGCACGGAACGATCGTAGTACACACCGAGCTCGGGGCCCATGCTCCGTTCGCTGCTGCCAAAGAGATAGCCAAGTGAGAACCCCATGACCGGGTCATCGTGCCGGGCAGAGCTGGTGATTGGCGCGACCTGAATTGCACGCAACGCGCCGTAGAATTGGCCAGCCGGGCTCCAGGGTCCGGATGCGATCAGTGTTGCCTCGAACCCGGCATGTTCGCCCGCATTGAGCAATCCCCCGCCCAGCATGAATGCCGCTCGCGTTCTGTTCTCCGGAAACTTCGACGTGTCGGCGCGCGTGATCTGACGCTTCCACGTCACCATGAAGCCGCTGTACGTGGCAATCCGGAAACCGATGTCCGAGCGGTCGTCGATCCCGAAGCGGACATCGGTATCGACTGACGGCCGACGCGTTGACGCATTGCTGGCGACGTCCTTGAGCGTGCCGGGCACGAGGTTGACGCTCGAGCTGTACGACTTCTCGCCCGGCGCGGTCGTCTCGGCACCTTGGCCGACCGTGTACGAGATGCAGCCCGTCAGGCTTGCCGAGATCAGGCCGATCACGAGCAACTCGAGCGCCCGGCGCACGAGGGGTTGAACGGCCGCCACGTGTGCCGCCATCGCCATCAGGACGTGCAATGCGGGGCGCTGGGGCGTGGTCTCGGAATGGACAATTCGGGCAGGTGTGCTCTGGAAAACCATCGTGGTGGGCCTCCGATCCGGGGGAGAGTGTGAACCTCCCTCAGTCTCGTGACGCGCCGCCTGGCCGGACATACGTCGTGTGACGTAGCGGCGCCACCAAGTCGACGTAGTACTCCGCCCGGGGCACTACGCCGACGCGCGCCCTGCCCTACCCCGCGGGCGCCACCACCCGTCGCCGCATCGCAGACGCCGTCTTGTGCTCCCCGGTGTGGCTCCAGCCCGGGGGCATCACGATGTAGCGGAGCTTGTTCCCGATCCCGGGCGCGCGCACCACATCGCGCCACAGTGCAATCAGTTCGCCGAAGTAGAAGTCCACGAAGCTGCCCGGCTTCATCGGTCGCGTGATGCCGTACTCGGGCGGAACATCGTCTCGCTCATCCTGCAGCGTACCGAACACCCGGTCCCAGACATTCAGCAGGTTGCAGTAGTTGGTGTCGATGTAGAGCGGGTTCCGGGAGTGATGTACCCGATGGTGCGACGGCGTCAACACGAGACGATTCAGAAGCCCAAGCCGGCCGTTCTTCAGTAAGTGCTCACCGGCGTGAATGAACGTGCCCCACGTGCCATCGATGAACATGATCAGGAACAGCAGCGGCGGACTCACGCCTAGCAGTATGCACGTGGACGTGCGAATGACGTCGGCGTATGGCGCTTCGAGGAAGAAATGCGCGTGACTGACGAAGAGGCTCATGCTTTCCGGCGCGTGATGCGTGGAATGCAGGCACCACAGCAGTCGCACCTTGTGGGCGAGGAAGTGGTAGATGAAGTGGCCGAATTCCCACACCACATACCCGTACAGCAGCCAATACCAGGTGATCCGACTCTCGAAGATCGCGTGCGGCTGGAACAGCGCGATGCAGAACGCCAGCGCCGCGATCGAAATGAACGACCCCAGCACGCGATTGAGCACGTAGGTGATGAAGATGAGCTTGTAGTCCCTCACCTTGAAGTTCTTGTGAATCAGCGCGCGGATGATCTCGAACACCAGCAGCAGCGGGAGCACCGCACCGATGGCACCGGTGAAGCCATCCCAGGTCCGCAGCGAGCTGTAGTCGTTCGTCGAGAACATCTTGAGCCAGTGCGAGATTCCGAGGAATCCCACCAGCTCGTCGTACAGCAGCGTGAACGCACTCATCATGTGAGCGGTGCGCTCCTCATCATCGGCGCGCTGGCCAGACCACGCCCTGATCCGGCTTCGTCACCGGCTTGAGCCCCTTGTACACGAAGCGCTGCAATCGCTTCCCTTCGTACGTCTCGGTGGTGAAGATGTTGCCGCGTGAGTCCGTGGCGATCGAG
>JANMNM010000192.1:0-1597 GCA_031373905.1 Gemmatimonadaceae bacterium
CTTCGCGGGTTGGGACGGGCGGGGTGCTGCTGGCGCAGCGCCCCGCCCGTATCTTTCATATGAACCCGTTCCAACCCCCTCACGACCGACTGGTGCCGCTCGTGTCTTCCCCAGCAGTCCGCGTCGGACGCCTGTGCGTCCCGTCGATCTTTTGCGCGACCTTGCTCGGCCCGGTCGCAGGAGCTCAGGAGCGGCCTGACACGATCGCCGCAACACTCCTGCGCGCTACCCATCCCTGGCTGGCGGAAGGCGGAGGATTCGCTGATGTCCAGCGCGCGATGCGCGAACTGCGCGATGCCGACACCAGCGGTGTGATCCATTGGACATCACCGGATGGCACGGTGCTCCCTGCGGCGCGACGCGTCCTCGCATTCGTTCGCGCTGCGAATGATGCCTCGCGCCTCGAACGGACTGATGCCACCACCCTCGACGGTGTCGCACGCCGATTCGAAAGCGATCCGGCGACCGGCACGGAACGCGCACTCTTCGCCCTCGCGATGGATATCGTGGTTGCACGACGAGCGTTCGTCCACCGGCAGGGACGCGTCGACCCATCGCGAGTGCATCCGGAGTGGTCCCTTCAGCCGGCGGCACTCGATCTCGTCAGCGTGAGATCCGCGCTCTCCGGCGGGTCATCCGTCAGTGCGGTCTTCGATGCGCTCGAGCCGCAGACACGCTCGTACAGACTGCTCCTCAGCGGACGTGCGCGTGTTCGCCAGGAGGACACGGACACCAGCGCGCGGCTTCTCGCACTGCCCGCACGGCCGATCCGGGCCGGCGTGCATTTCGCCGATGCCCGGTCGCTTGCGACACTCCTCGTGCAGCTGGGCGAATTGCCACCGGACTTCGCGGCGAGTCGTGTTGGTACCGTGTACTCGCGCCCACTCGCTGCTGCTGTCGCGCGGTGGCAGAGCCGCAAGCTGAAGAAGGGCCGGGACGCCGGAACGCTGACGGCGAAGGTGGTGGAGACGCTGCTCGACGAGCACCGGCGCCGCGGCGAACGAATCGACATGGCCATCGAACGGTGGCGCTGGCTGCCGCGAACGTTTTCCGCGGACCCACTGGTGGTGAACCTGCCGGAGTATCGGCTCCACACGTTCGGGCACTTTCAGGGCGACTCCACTGATCGCCTCGGCATGAACGTCGTGATCGGCCGCGCCGATTCGAACGCCACCCCGGTCTTCGCTGCGAACATGACTCAGGTCGTGTTCTCGCCGCAGTGGCATCTGCCGCAGTCGATAATGCTGAAGGAGATTCTCCCCGCCGCGCAGGCAGATGCCGGGTATCTCTCACGGCACAATTACGAACTGACGACGGGCGGAGGGCGTGTATTGCCGCACTCGGCCGCGAACATTGCGCGGATCGGATCGGGAGTGATGGTGCGGCAGCGCTCCGGCGACGACAACTCACTGGGCAAGGTGAAGTTCCTCCTGCCGAATCCGTACGCGATCTACCTGCACGACACGCCATCGCGCAGTCTCTTTGCGCGGAACCGGCGCGACTTCAGCCACGGTTGCGTCCGACTCGGCGACCCGATGGCGATGGCCCGCTACGTGCTCGGCAGCCAGCCGGCATGGACCGATTCGAAGATCACGGA
>JANMNM010000025.1:0-16208 GCA_031373905.1 Gemmatimonadaceae bacterium
GGCACGCTGGTTGATCTGTCCGACATCGCGGAACTGAAGGGGATCTCGCAGGATGCTGCCGGTATCACCATCGGCGCGTTCGCGACCCACGCCCAGGTGCAGGACTCGGACATCGTGAAACGCGCGCTGCCAGCGCTCGCCGCGCTGGCAGGCAAGATCGGCGACCGTCAGGTGCGCAACATGGGCACGCTCGGCGGAGCGATCGCGCACAACGACCCCGCCGCCTGCTATCCCGCCGCCGTCGTGGCGCTGAATGCCACGATCCGCACCAACCTGCGGACGATTGCTGCTGATGCGTTCTTCACCGGCATGTACGAGACCGCGCTTGCCGAAGGCGAGATCATCACGTCGGTGACGTTCCCGATCCCGAAGAAGGCGGGGTATGTGAAGTTCCCCAATCCGGCATCGCGCTTCGCGCTGGTCGGGGTGTTCGTGGCGCAGTGGCCCGAGGGGGCGCGTGTCGCAGTCACTGGAGCCGCGTCGTGTGTGTTTCGTTCCAGTGCGCTCGAGGACGCGCTCGGCCGGGCGTTCACGGTGGATGCAGCACGGTCCGTCACCATCGACGCGTCCGGACTGAACGGCGATTTGCACGCGTCGCCAGCGTATCGAGCGCATCTCATTCCGGTCATCGCCGCGCGCGCTGTGGCCGCGGCTGGCTGATCTGCCCACGATCGCGCTGCCCGCTTCCGTAGACGACGTCGTCGCGCTGCTCGATCGGCACGATTACGTCGCCGGTCGCCAGCTGGCGACGTCAGTATTCCTTGGCCTCAAGATGGCTCGCCCACTCTTTCTCGAGGGCGAGGCGGGCGTTGGAAAGACCGAGCTGGCCAAGGTGCTCGCGGCGGCGCTCGGCAAGCCGCTCGTGCGGCTGCAATGCTATGAGGGGCTCGACGTCAACTCGGCGGTCTACGAGTGGAATTATCCGCGCCAGATGGTCGAGATCCGTCTGGCGGAGGCGGCGGGCGGCATTGGCGTGGATCGTGAGCGCCTGGGCGAAGACATCTTCACGGAGAAGTTCCTGCTCCGGCGGCCGCTGCTCGAGGCCATTGCACCGCGCAACGGGATAGCACCGGTGTTGCTCATCGATGAACTCGACCGCACCGACGAGCCGTTTGAGGCCTACCTGCTCGAAGTGCTCGCCGAGTACCAGATCACGATCCCCGAGCTCGGGCCGATCCGGGCGGTGACGCCTCCTGTGGTGGTTCTCACCTCCAACCGCACGCGGGAGATCCACGACGCGATCAAGCGGCGCTGCGTCTACCAGTGGATCGGCTACCCCGATGCCGCGATCGAGCTCGCGATCGTGCGTCGCAAGCGTCCGGAGGCGTCCGAACAGCTGGCGCGTGAAATCGTCGCGTTCACGCAGCGCTTGCGCACGATGGATCTCTTCAAGGCGCCGGGGATCGCGGAGACGCTCGACTGGGCTGAAGCGTTGATCGCGCTCGATCGCATCACGCTCGATCCGCAGACCGTGTCGGACACCGCGGGCGTTCTGCTCAAGTATCAGGACGACGTCGGAGTGCTCGCCCCGGACACCGTGGCGGCAATGGTGGCTGAGGTTCAGGCCGACGTGAAGCGGGGCGAATGACAGGTCCTTCGGCGGCAGGTCACGCGGCCTTTTCCGGCATCGCTCCCGCCCGTCCCAAGGGGCACCTCGCGACGAACATCGTGCACTTCGTGAGAGTGCTCCGCGCGGCTGGCATTCCCGCGGGTCCGGAACGTACGATCGCGTCGCTTGACGCCGTGGGCGCGGTGGGCGTGACGCACAAGGAGGATTTTCGCGCGGCACTCACGGCCGTGTTGATCTCGCGCCAGGAACACATGGCGGTGTTCGACGCAGCGTTCGATGTGTACTGGCGCAACCCCCGGATGCTCGAGAAGATGATGGCGGCGCTGCTGCCGAAGGCCATCGGGCCTGGGCAACCGGAAACGGAGCTGCCGGCGCGCATCGCGCAGGCGCTGCTCGACCCGGCATTGACGCGTCGCCTGCGCGAAGAGACGGACGAGGTGAGGTTCGACGCCGCGTTCACCTTCTCGCCGCGTGAGGTACTGCAGCACCGTGATTTCGAGACGATGACCGCCGACGAACTCACGTCGGTGCGCGCCATGATCGCGCGGCTCCGGCTCCCGCTTCCGGAATTGCCCACGCGCCGCACCCGTCCGTCGGCGCGTGGATCACGAATCGATCTCCGCGCGACGATGCGCAGTGCCACCGGCAGCGCCGGCGCACTGGCTCCGCTGGCACGTCGCGAACTGCGCACTCAGCGTCCGCAGCTCGTGGTGCTGTGCGACATTTCCGGTTCCATGGAGCGGTATTCCAGGATGCTGCTGCACTTCCTGCACGCCATCACGAATGATCGTGATCGCGTGCAGACCTTTCTGTTCGGCACGCGGCTCACGAATGTCACGCGTCACTTGCGGCACCGGGATGTTGATGTGGCGCTCTCGCGCGTTGGCGCGGCAGCAACGGACTGGGCGGGCGGCACCCGAATCGGCGCGTGCCTTGGCGAATTCAACCGGCGCTGGTCGCGCAGGGTGCTGGCGCGCAATGCGGTCGTGCTGCTGATCAGCGACGGGCTCGACGCCGAGGCCGGTGATGGCCTTGCCGCGCAGATGGAGCGCCTCGCGAGGTCGTGTCGTCGACTGGTGTGGCTCAACCCGCTGCTCAGATACGATCGTTTTGAGCCGCGGCCGGCCGGGATCAGGGCGATGCTGCCGTACGTTGATGACTTCCTGCCGTGCCATAACCTGGAGAGCCTGACGCAACTCGCGGCGGCATTCGACACGACGGCCCGCGGGCCGGGACGCGCGCTTCGCGCAGGAGGCAGTCAATGGAGATGAACGGAACGCGCAGCGTGCCCGCACCGGTGGAGCGCGTGTGGACGGCGCTCAACGACACCGAGACGCTGAAGGGCTGCATTCCTGGGTGTGAGCTGCTCGAACCCGATGGGGAGAACGCATTTCGAATGGTGATGGCGGCAAAGGTTGGTCCCGTGGCGGCGCGGTTCACGGGAAAGATGCGCCTGTCCGATGTCAACGCTCCGCACTCGTACACGCTGCATTTCGAGGGCAGTGGAGGAGTGGCGGGGTTCGTCAATGGCAAGGCAGATGTCACGCTGACTCCGGACGGTTCCAGCGCAACGACGCTCTCGTACGCGGTGAAGGCGCAGGTGGGTGGTAAGCTCGCGCAAGTTGGATCACGTCTCATCGAAGGCGCGGCGCAGAAACTCACTGATGATTCCTTCACGCGCTTTGTCGGGCTGGTGCGTCCATCGACCGAGTCCGGGGCGGAGGCAGTGCGGGACGCGGTGCCACCGCGTGAGCCCGCCAGTGGGCGGACGGCAGTCTATCTGGTGGCCGCCGCAATCGTGGCAGCGCTGTCGTGGTATCTGCTCGCCTGACGCTGGTTGCAGAGACCATTCGCGCGAAACGCATCGGCGGCGCTGACATAGGCGCTGCCGACGCGAGTATGACGCTCGCGACCGAGGTGCTCCGCGCTACCGCCGCCGACGGCGCATCACGATGCCAAGACCACACAGACCCGTCGCCAGCAGCACGATCGACGCGGGCTCCGGCATGAGGGCGGTTGGTGCCGCAAAGTTGAAATCATCGAACGCGAAGAGCCCACCACTCGCTGTGCGCGTGAGCAGAGCCTTGTCGATGGCGATGAAGTTGAAGGTGATCAGTGTCGCCGGACCGGGCGCTGTCACGGACCACGTATAGAGCTTCGTTGCACCAAGCCACCCTTCGAAGTCGTACGTGCTGTTCCCGAAATCAGTGTCGCGGGCACTGAACAGGGTGAACGGGCCGGTTCCGGTGATCATCGCGCCGCTGCCGCCCCGGGTCATTGCGATGTTGTCGACGCCAACGCCAACTTCAACGCCAACTTCAACGCCAACGTGAAAGTCGCCGCGAGCGTGTGGTCACCGGCTGATCGTCACGATCCCAGCGGGCGGCGCTCCATCCACCAGGCGTGCAGCGACGCGGACGTCGGAAGCACACGCGACTCTTCGCCCGTGGCTTCGTCACTTCACGCCAGGACGCCTTCCGTCGGCAGCTGCTCTGGCGCTGCGTCCGCGCGCAGCATAGCGTCGTCAGCGGTGAACACCGCTCGCACGCTGGCACCTGAAAGCCACGACACGCGCCACGACACGCGCCACGTCACTCCGCTCGCCACGGCAAACCAGCGCTGCATTCGCGTCCAGGTGCTGAACGGACCTTCCTGCCCAATGTGCGCGAGACGGATCCTCGCAGTCCATTGAGCGGGCGTTGGCCACGTCAGCAGTTTCCGGGTGAAGCCTCCGCCGTGCGGTCAGCGTTGCGGTTGGACGTCGTCGAGCCGAACGTCTACAGCATGTGTCTGCTTCCTATCGAGGCCTCCGTCTTCTCTTGGCCTCCGGGGGTCACGCTCGCTTCAGACACCTCTGTCTTTCGAGCCGCCGGTGATGGCGAACGGACCCTCGAGGGAAGAGGTGCCGGCACGGGCGAAGCGACCGTTTCGATCCGCAGCGACGGTTCCTGTCCCGTGGCCTGTCGCCAGGCGGTGAGCGACGCATAGGTGCGACCCGACCAGATGATTCTCACCGCCGAATCCGCCACGTACGTATTGCTGTCGAAGCGGAGCCCTCCATGGCCGGAGTCGACGACGATCGCGGTCACGGCGCCATGCAGTGTGATCGTGTTGTGCATGATGCTGACGTTGCGCGTGACGGTGGCCAGCGAGAATACCTCGTCGGGATTGGCCTCGACCATGATCGCGTGCGGCATGGCACCGTCGCGTGCGGGACTGGTCTCGATCGTGTTGCCCTCGACCCGGATGTCGTGCAGTGCGCCAAGCAGGTGCACACCTCCGAAGCGATTCCGGCGGCCGTCGTCACGGCTCGTATTGTTGCGGACGACGTTGTTGCGGTTCGGCTGCGCATACTGGAACTGGTAGACCAGGTAGCCCGCACCGTCGTTCTCCCACGATTCGTTCGTTGCATGACGGAGTTCGTCGTCCCGCCATCGAAGTCGAATCCGCCGCCGTCCTTGCGGCCGCCGGCGAGGTTGTGGTGCGAACGGTTCTGCCGGATCGTCACGCTGTCGGCATCCCAGGCCCAGATGCCCACTGGACCGCCCTGCAGGGAGTTGCACCAGGCGCCATTCGCATACGCCTCAGATGCCTCGATGAGCGCGCCACGCACTCCCGACACGACGATGCCGCTACCCGTGTTCTGGCGCATCGGGCCGGGTACACCGGTGTTGTCGTGCGCCGTCACGCGCCGGATCACGACGCCGCCATGCGCGTAACGCGGTGGGATGCGACCGACCAGCAGCGCGACCAGGCGCGGGTACTCTCCCTCCACGGAAACGCCGGAGAGCCCGTTGTGGTGCGCGCGCGTGTCCTCGATGACCACGTCGCGAAAGCCGCTGAACCAGCGGGCGCCGTCGATCAGGATGCCGTGGCCGCTGAAACCCGAGACGTCGACCGATGCGATGCGGATGCCGCGCAGCTGCACGTTGCCGTGCAGCGCGTTGCGCACGAGAATGCCGCTCGGCAGCGTCGCGACCGTGCGTGCGGCCTGCCGACGCGACTCGTCGGCGAGGCGACTGGTGTCGAGCGCCGCATGGCTCGTCCCGATGATGCGCAGGTTGGTGATGTGCACACCGTCGGTCTCGCTGATGACGACACCGTTGCCCGCACCGGCAGCGATCGTTGCCGGCCCGACACCGACACTGGTGATCGTGATCGGTCGGTCCGCCCGGCCGACGTCATCCTCGTCGAGCACGAGCGTGCCGGAGAAGACGGCTCCACCCTGCAGGCGCACACTGTCACCCGGCACGAGCGCCTCGCGGTTCACGCGCCCAAGCGTGCGCCAGGCGGTCGCAGACGTGAGGCCATCCGCGCCATCGGAGCCGTTCGCGGTAACGTAGAGGATGCGGGGCGGACGCGGCTGCACCTGGCCGCTGGCGCGGCTGGAGTACGACCTCCGATTGAACGCACCCACAACCTGGAGTATGCCAGCCAGCGTCGGCGCCGCGAGGAGCAGGAACAGCAGGGCACGGCGACCGAAAGTGCGCATAGGGCAGGGAGACTGTGGTCCGAAGATTCACGGGTGAACGCAGCCTCGCGTTGCCTGCCGTAAGATAGTCGCGCGGTCGTCATATCCTGTCCAGACCGACGCGACGAAATGGCCGGCGGCAGCGGCCGGCCATCGTGTCGCTCAGGCCCGCATCGCTCAGGTGCCGAATCGCCTGCTGCCAGTGGCGGCGCGCACACCGTGCTGGTGTAGCAGCCGGTCGGCCACGGCGCCGACGAGAATCACCGCTCCCATCACCGCAAAGTTCAGCGAACTCGGAATGCCCAGGAGGTTCACGAGATTCTGCAGCACCTGCAGCAGCGCGGTGCCGATCAGGATGCCCGCCACGCCCCCCTCTCCGCCGCGCAGGCTGCAGCCACCGAGCACGCAGGCCGCGATTGCGTAGAGCTCGTAGAAGCTGCCATGCGACGACGGCGACACCGAGTCGGTGTAAAACGACAGCAGCACGGAGGCCAGCGCCGTGAGGCTCGCCGCGGCCACATACGCCCCGGTGATCACGCGACCCGTCGCGATGCCAGCATACCGGGCCGCTTCCTCGTTGCAGCCCACGGCCAGGAGGTGCCGCCCGACCACCGAGCGATGCACCACCACGTACAGCACCGCCGCGACGCAGAGCAGCAGCAGGAAGCTCGTCGGCACACCGAACGTCGTACCGGTGGCGACGGCCCTCAGCAGCGGAGCGCTGTCGCCGAAGCCGCGTGTCTCGTCGTTGGACGCGAAGCGAGCGAGCCCGCGATACACGAGCAGCCCGCACAGCGTGACGAGGAATGGCTGGATCGTGAGCCGCGCCACGAGCCGGCCATGCACCCAGCCGAGCGCGGCGCCGAGCATCACCACCACCACCACGGCGACGGGCCACGGTACATGCCAGGTGAGCAGCATGAATGACAGCAGCACGCCAAGCAGCGCCAGCAGCGAGCCCACCGAGAGGTCGATCCCTCCGGTGAGGATCACGAGCCCCGCCCCCAGGCTGAAGATGCCGTAGATGCCCACGAGCCGCGCCAGGTTCTGCAGGTTCGCACCACCGAGGAATCGCGGGTTGAGGACGGCCACGATCATGCAGAGCAGGATCAGCAGGGCCAGCATCGCCGCTTCACGTCGTCGCATGCTGTGCTCCTCCCGTCACGGGGACAGCGGCATCTCCGACCGCCAGGCGCATCACGCTCGCTGCATCCATCAGTCCGGGCACGCATTCGCCGGCCACGCGGCCATCGCGCATCACGAGCACGCGATCGGTGGTCGCCAGCAACTCATCGAGGTCGCTGCTGATCATCAACACGGCCGCACCGTCGGCGGCCAGCTGACGCAGCGCGCCGTGCAGCTCTTCCCGCGCACCGGCGTCCACGCCTCGCGTCGGTTCATCCACGATCACGACGCGCGGGGCGAGCGGCAGCCACTTGCCCATGACGAGCTTCTGCTGGTTGCCGCCGCTCAGCATGCCGGCTGGCTGCTCGACGCCGTCGGAGCGCACTCGCAGCGTGCGACAGAGTGAGGCCGCCGCGTCGCGCTGAGCGCCATGCTGCACCAGTCCGCGCCGGCTCCACCGTGCAAGCGACGGCAGCGTGACGTTCTCCGCCACGGGCTGCGCGAGCAGCAGTCCACTCGCGCGCCGATCCTCGGGCACCAGCGCGATACCGTACCGCAGGGCATCACCGGGCGTACGGAGCACGGCCACCTCGCCGTCGATCGTGATCGTGCCGTCGAGCGCTGGTTCGATGCCGAACAGCGCCAAAGCGATGCCCGTGCGCCCGGAGCCCACCAGCCCCGCGACGCCGACCACCTCGCCCGCACCCACCGCAAAGCTCATGGTGTGCTGCGGAAAGCGGCGCGTCCGAAGCTCGCGCACCACCAGGCGCGGCACGGGCGTCGTGGCCGGACGCACGACCGGCGCGACGGGCGGACGTCCCACCATCAGTGTCACGATGCGATCAGCGTCGAGTGTGGCACGCGTCATCTCGCCCACCGTGCGGCCATCGCGCAGCACGATCACGCGATCGGCGATGGTCTGCACCTCGGCCAGCCGGTGCGACACGTATACGATCGCCACGCCATCGCGGCGCAGCGCATCCACGATGCCCAGCAGCCGGTCGGTCTCGCCTTGCGTGAGGCTCGACGTCGGCTCGTCGAGGATCAGCACGCGGGCGTCGATGGAGAGGGCGCGTGCGATCGCGACGAGCTGACGCTGCGCGAGGCTGAGCGTCGCGAGCGGCGTGTGCGCATCGAACGTCGCGCCCACGCGGCGCAGTAACGCGTCGGCGGCGGGATACAACCGTCGCTCGTCCACCAGTCGCAGCACACCGCCGCGCACCGGTTCACGACCGAGGAAGATGTTGGCCCCCGCATCCAGCGTCTCGAGCAGCTCGAGTTCCTGGTGCACCGCCGCGATACCGCGCGTGATCGCCTCCATCGGCGTCCGCAGCACGACCGGGCGGCCCTCCAGCAGCAGCGTCCCCTCGTCGGGCGTGTACAGGCCTTCCAGCACCTTCAGCAGCGTGGACTTGCCCGCACCGTTTTCACCGCACAGCGCGAGCACCTCGCCGGCGTGCACGGTCAGGTCCACACCAGCCAGCGCCTGTACACCGCCGAAACGCTTGCACAGCCCGCGCGCCTCCAACAGCGGCGGCACAGCCGACATCACTTGGTGCGGCCGCGCAGCCGGTTGATGCGCACGGTGAACGAGTCCACGTCGGCCTTCCGTATCGTGAGCGTCGGCACGAAGATCTGCCTCGACGCCGGTACCTGCGTCGAGTCGCCCTTGAGCAGTCGCGCCATCATCTGCATTGAACGATAGCCGAACTCGAATGGCTGCTGCACCACGGTCGCGTGGATGGCACCGTCGCGGATGCCCGCCAGCGTCTGGTCGTCCTCGTCGAATGCCACGATCTGCACCTGGCCTTCGCGCTTCGCCTCGCGCACGGCGGAGAGGATCGCGGGGCCGTTGTAGTTCCAGAGGCCCACCATGCCGGCGAGGTCGGGCACCTTCACCAGCGCGTCAGCGGCGTTGGCCTTGGCGCGTGCATTGTCCGTGTCGTCGGTGCGCACGTCGAGAATCGTCACCTTCGAGCCCGCGAGTGCCTCCTCGATGCCGGCGATGCGGTCCTTCGCGTTCTGCGCGTCGCGCCGCCCGACGAACAGCATGACCTTGCCACCGGCAGGCAGCGCCTCCAATATCAGCGCGCCGGCCTGGCGCCCTGCGGCGCGGTTGTCGGTGCCGAGATAGACAATGCGCTTGCTGCCCGGTGCATCGCTGTCCTGCGTCATCAGCACGGCCTGACTGGCCACTGCATCGAGCATGCGCGTCTGGTTGGCCGGATCGACGGGGCTGATCGCGACGGCATCCACGCCACGCGCGAGCAGGTCGTCCACGATGCGTTGCTGCTCGGCGGCGCTGCCGTCGGAGTTGGTGCGGAACTCCACCTCGACGTTGCCCAGTTCCTGGCGCGCCGAATCGACGCCGCGGCGGGCGATTGACCAGAAGTCGGCGGCGTTGTTCGTGACGAAGGCGAGGCGCGGCTTGGCGGCCGAGTCGCTATTCTGGCGGTTGCAGCCGACGAGCGCGAACGGCAGGAGCAGGGCGAGGGTGACGGTGCGGCGCATGCCGGAGCGGGATGAAAGGTGGACATTGATTGCGTGCACGCGCACAAGGCGCTGTGGCGGGAACCTACATGGCGGCGCGAGCTGCGGTCGGGGGCGGCGATGTTGTGGGAAGAGCGCTGGCATCCGTTGCGGGAAGAGTGGATCATCGTTGCCGCCCATCGCCAGAACCGGCCTTGGCACGGCGCCTCGGTGGCCGGAACCGCCGCTGCCCCGCCGCGCCACTCGCCTGACTGCCATCTCTGCCCGGGGAACCTCCGGATCAGCGGACAGCACAATCCATCGTACGCAGGGGTACACGTTTTCGACAACGACCACCCCTGCGTTGGCCCCGCGGCACCGCTGCCGACCGAAGCCCCGGGCATCTACCGCAACCGGCGCGCCAACGGACACGCCCGCGTCATCTGTTTCAGCCCACGTCACGACCTGACCCTCGCCCAGATGAGCCCCGGCGAGATCGCCGAGGTTGTCGCCACCTGGGGCCAGGAGCACCGCGAGCTCGGCGCGCGACCGGAGATCGCCTGCGTGCTCGCGTTCGAGAACAAGGGCGACATCGTGGGCGTGTCCAACCCGCACCCGCACGGGCAGGTCTACGCCACCAACTTCGTCTTCAACAGCATTGCCATCGAGGCCGCGGCGTCGGAGCGGCACCAGCGTGACACCGGCCGCCCGCTCTTCCAGGACATTCTGCGCGCCGAGTGCGGCGACGGCACGCGCGTGGTGGCGGAGACCGAACGCGCGATCGCGTTCATCCCATGGTTCGCCCGCTATGCCTACGAGGTGTACGTCGCCCCGAAGCGTACCTGCGGCAGCTTCGCCGAGCTCACGTCCGCGGAACACGACGACCTCGCCGAGACACTGCGCCAGGTGACCGTGCGCTACGACAACCTTTGGCAGTTGTCGTTTCCGTACGTGATGGTGGTGCACCAGGCTCCCACCGACGGTGGCTCGTACGGTGCGTACCATGCGCACGTGCAGTTTCACCCGCCGTTGCGCAAGCCGAACCTGCTCAAGTACCTCGGCGGCCCCGAGACGGGGGGCGGCAACTTCCTCAGCGACACCGCCCCGGACGAGAAGGCGGCCGAACTGCGCGCGCAGCCGATCGTGCATTACACGCGCGATCCACAGAGGGCCTCGTGAGCACGCACATCCGCTTCGACCGGTTCATCGGATGCTGACGGCCACCGCGTTTCTCGACCTGGTGCGCGACGGATTCGATCCGGCAAAACCGCTGGTGCTCGCACGCGCGCCGGGCCGGCTCGATCTGATGGGAGGCATCGCCGACTATTCCGGCGCGCTCGTGCTGCAACTCCCGCTCCGCGAGGCGACATGGGTCGCCGCACAGCACAGCGATGGCACGGAGGTACGCGTCACGAGCGCAACCCGCGATGCGACGCGCAGCAGCAGCGTGTGCATGCCGGTGGAGGAGTTGCGACGCCTGGCCACTGCCGGATACGACGCTGCGCACGCGCGCCTGAACCAGATCGCGGCCGACGCGTGGGTGGCGTATGTGCTCGGCCCGCTGCTCGTGCTGATGCGTGAACGCGGCCTCGCACTCGAGCACGGGCTCGTGCTGCACATCGCCTCCGACGTGCCGGAAGGCATGGGCGTGAGCTCGTCTGCCGCGATCGAGGTGGCGACGATGCATGCACTCGCAGGCATTTTCGATATCGCGCTCGACGGGCGCGAACTCGCCCTGCTTTGCCAGCGCGCGGAGAACGCGGTGGTCGGCGCGCCGTGCGGCGTGATGGACCAGATGACCTCTTCGTGCGGCCGTGCCGGACACCTCCTCGCGCTGCTCTGCCAGCCCGCCGAAATCCATGGGCACGTCGCGCTTCCGGCCGAGCTGCGCGTGTGGGGCATCGACTCCGGTGTGCGGCACTCCGTGGCCGGCGCGGACTACGGTACCGTCCGCACCGCAGCGTTCATGGGCGCGCGCATCCTTGCCGACGCGGCGGGCAGCACTACGCACGCCGCCAGGGATGGCCAGCCCACCAACGACCCGCCGTGGGGTGGGCATCTCGCCAACATCGCACCGTCGGTGCTCATGGGCGACCTGTTCGCACGCCTCCCCGAGACGATGCGCGGTGCCGAGTTCCTGGCACGATTCGGCGGCATCCACGACTCCGTCACTCGCGTTGACCCGTCACGCAGCTATCCCGTGCGCGCGGCCACCGTGCATCCGGTGCACGAGCATCATCGCGTGCAAGCATTCGCCGCGCTCCTCGGCGCCCCGTCACACCCCGAGACGGCGGCTCTGCTCGGCGAACTCATGTTCCAGTCACACGCGAGCTATTCCGCCTGCGGGCTCGGTTCACCGGGCACCGATGCACTCGTGCAGCGCGTGCGTGCGTCAGGTGCTGCGGCAGGGCTGTTCGGCGCCAAGATCACCGGCGGCGGCAGTGGCGGAACGGTCGCGGTGCTCGGCACGCCCGGTGGCGAAGGCACAATGAAAGACATTGCCGCAGACTATGCCCGCGAGACGGGGCACAGGCCGATGATCTTCAGCGGATCATCGGACGGCGCGATCCTTTCAGGCCGCACGATGCTCGACGGCGGGCGCTGGTAGCAGCAACCCGCCGTCAGCGCGCGTCACGCCGTGCGCGGCAGGCTCCCGCCGGCCAGCACTTCAGAGAAGGTGATGCGATCAGCGTAAGAAGGCCAACAGGCCACAGCCTTTCGGTCGATCTTCCTACCCGCGCGCGCTCCCATCCCTCCGCCGCTTCGGCGTCAACGGCCGTACCTCGATGATGTACTGGAGCAGGTGTGGCGGCGTATCCACCAGATGCCGCACCGCGCTGGCCACATCCTCCGGCACGCACATCCAGCTCGTGTCCGTGCCCGCCGGAAAGAGCTCGGTATCCACACTCCCCGGCATCACGACACTCACCTTTACGCCTGCGTCGCGCACTTCCAGCAGCAGCGACTCACTGAAGCCCATCACGAAGTGCTTGGTACCGGAGTAGCACGAGCCGCCAACGAAGGTGTTGCGACCGGCAATCGAGCCAATCGTGATCACATGCCCGCGCTGTCGCTCGACCATGCCGGGCAGCAAGGCGCGGGTGACGTGGTAGAGCGCGTTCACGTTCACGTCCACCATCGCCTTCCATTCGGACGGTGAAAGCGAGAGCAGCGGCTTGATGCTGGCAACGCCCGCGTTGTTGATCAGCACATCACACTGCACCGCGGCGAGTGCCGCCTGCACGGCCGCGGGATCTGCGAGGTCGCAGGGAATGGTCCGCACCGCTGCGCCTCGCGCTGCGGCATCCGTCGCCAATGATGCCAGTCCGTCGGCGGAGCGTGCGGTCAGGATGAGGTCGTGCGTGCGCGCCAGCTCGAGGGCAATGGCGCGACCGATGCCGCGCGAGGCACCGGTCACCAGGGCAGTGGGGCGAGTTGTCATGCTGGATCATACACGGATCGGCGAGCGCCGGCGACGTCTGCACACGTGTCCACCCGGCGAGCGCGTTGACGGCCGTACCCGCACGCGTCGCCCGGGTCGTGGTGGATCGTGTACAACGGCGAGAGGAACTTTTCACAGGCCTCGGCATTGCCCTCGTCCCAGACTTACCGGAGGAAATCGACGAGCAACGGTTTCCTGGGCGAATTGATCGATCGCAGTGTCACGGAATGCGCTCCGGATTGTCTCGTGTCGGAAAGGCGAGCTGCGCCGCGTGTGCGCGGATGTCTGTGGGCCATGTGGCGACGCTGGTGCGGAACTGCGCTTCGTCGTGGCGATAGAGGGCGCGGATCGCTTCCTCGAAGTGCACCAGATCTCCGGCCATGGCGGTCATGAACCTGAATGCGGCGTCCCGCAAGGCATGTGCGCGATCCTCGGCCGCGTGTGTACGTCGCGCACCGTCCACCAGCCGTCGCAGCGCCACCGAGGCGCCGCCCGGCTGCGACGCGAGCCATTCCCAGTGACGCGGGAGCAGCGTCACTTCGCGTGCAACCACACCAAGCCTGGGACGGCCTCGCCCTCGTGGCGCCGAGTCGACGGATGGCGTGCCGTCGTCGCGCGATGAGCGTGCCGCACCTTCGCCCTCGGCAGGAATCACTGAGCGCGCGGGAGATGTGGCGTCGAGATGTGCGAGCATGTCGCTCTCGTCGCCGCGCATCTCGAGATCGACGACGCGACCGGTTTCGTCGTCGAAGATCAGCACTGCCTCCGTTGCCGGCGCAGTGTCTCTCACCGCTCGCCAGACAGCCTGCGCGACGTCGCGCAGCGGTCCAGTGGCGAGGTGCTGCTGGCCGCGAAATGCCGTGACCATGCGCTCGCTCACGCGCGCTCCTGCGGTGTGCGCGTGGCATAGTTCCCTTCGCCATTCGACTGCAAGCGTTCGCGCCACATCCGTTCGAGCAGCAGCAGATCTGCCGTCGGATCGAACGACGGCGAGTCGTCGGGCCACTCCAGTGTATCGAGCGCCTCGAACGCAAACGCCTCAGGGCCGAATGCATTCCAGTCGTGCTGCAGCCGCGCGTTGGGGTGCCCGCCGAAGCGCAGCGACGCCTGTTCGCGATTGAGAAGGGAGGGCAGGTCCGTAGAGCGGCCGATCAGGGTCAGCCCGTTGCGGAGATTGCGGATGCAGTACACGCCCATTGGGCGGCGCGAGGTCTTGCACGAGCGGGCGAGGGCCTTGCGATCCATGTCTTTTGATTGAGATAGGGGTTGGACCATATTATACCCGGATAGAATAGTTGGTCAATATACCCGGATAAATATCCCAGATGGCCATGGTGCAGGCGCAAGTCGAACGTGCTGCCACGACTCGCCCTGTACGTGCGCCGGAAGACGACGCAAAGGACCGGCAGCGATCTGCCTGCCCACCTCCGTCGCCGGCCGCTACCCTTCGTCGCCATGAGCGCATCACGCGACCGCGAGCTCGGCATGTTCCGCGACATCAGCCGTCGTGACTTCATCGGGACCGTTGCGGTCGGCCTCGGCGCCGCATCGGTCCTTGGTGGCGGTGAGCTGGGTGCCCAACCGATCGCGCGCGTCCGACGTTTGGCCGGCGACGCGTACCCGCCCGGCGTGACGGGTCTGCGGGGTGATCATGTCGGCTCGTTCGAGGCCGCGCACCAGATGCGCGACGGTGGCGTCGCACTGCGCGATGCGATCGACACGAAAGAGACGTACGACCTGATCGTCGTCGGCGGCGGCATCAGTGGGCTCGCCGCGGCACACTACTTCATCGAGAAAGCAGGCGCGGACGCCCGCGTGCTGGTGCTCGACAATCACGACGACTTCGGCGGCCACGCCAAGCGGAACGAGTTCACGCACGACGGTCGCACCTGGATCGGCTACGGCGGCACGCAGTCGATCGACAGCCCGCGTCCGTATTCCGCCAACGCGAAGGCGCTCATCACTGACCTTGGCATCGATGTCTCGCGCTACGCTGCGGTCCTCGACAGGGGCCTCTATCCGTCGCTCGGACTGGGGCCTGGCATGTTCTTCGATCGCGAGACGTATGGTGAGGATCGTCTCGTGGCGGGATCGTCGCGCACGCCCACGGCCGAGTCTCTCGCGCGCACACCGCTGCCCGTCGAGATCCAGGCGCAGATCATCCAGCTCAACACGGAATTACGTGACCTGATGCCCGGCCTCGACTCGGCGGCGAAGAAGGCACAGCTCGCGCGCATGAGCTACACGGATTTCGTGACGAAGCTCTGGGGACTCGACCCGCGCGTGCTTGGCATCTACCAGACGCGAACACACGGCTTGTTTGGCTTTGGAGTTGATGCGGTGCCGGCGCAGGATGCCTTCGCACTCGGCTTCCCGGGCTTTCAGGGGATGGCGCTCGATGCGGTGAACGGGGCAGGGCAGAACCACGACTCGATCCGCAGCGCCGAGGCTGAGTCGTACTACTTCCACTTCCCCGACGGGAATGCCTCGATCGCGCGGTTGCTGGTGCGTCGCCTGATCCCCGCGGCCGTTCCCGGCGCTACGGCTGATGACATCGTGACCGCGCGCGTCGACTACGCGAAGCTCGATGCGAGATCGTCACACACGCGAATTCGGCTCGGCGCGACGGTCGTTCGCGTGACGCACAACGGTCCGGTGGAATCGTCAAAGGATGTGCGTGTCCACTATGTGCGCGATGGGAAGTTGTATCACGCGCGTGGACGCAACACGGTGCTCGCCTGCTGGCACCACATCATCCCGTACCTGTGTCCGGACCTGCCTGCGCCGCAGCTTGCCGCGCTGCAGTACGCGAAGAAGGTGCCGTTGGTCTACACGAACGTGTTCGTGCGGCAGTGGACGGCGTTGCAGACGTTGCAGGTGGGCAACGTCTCGAGCCCGGGGATGTGGCACGCCTCGACGAGCCTCGACTTTCCGGTCAGCATCGGTGACTACGCACACTCCAAGTCGCCGGCAGAGCCGGTTGTGCTGCACATGACCAAGGCCGCGTGCAAGCCTGGTTTGTCGGGACCGGAGCAGCACAAGGTTGGCCGCGCAGAGTTGCTCGCGACGCCGTTCGAGACGATCGAGCGCAGCATTCGCGACCAGCTCGGACGGATGTTCGGCGGTGGCGG
>JANMNM010000317.1:0-19833 GCA_031373905.1 Gemmatimonadaceae bacterium
TCCGCCGTCGTGCTCGCGCGATTCATCCGCGGCCTCCGCGGCGAGGGGCGAACGTTGCTCGAACTGGGATGCGGGAGCGGCGTCGTCGCGACCGCCGCAGCGCGCGCTGGCTTCAGCGTCACGGCGAGTGACTACTACGACGACGCGCCACAGTTTGCGCGCGCCAACGCCTGGCGGAATGCGACGGTCGACATCGCGGCGCGCTGCGCCGACTGGAATGCATGGCCTGCCGACATGCGCGGCTATGATCTGATCGTTGCGTCGGATGTGCTCTATGAGCAACGCAACGCGCCGCTCATCGCGCGCGTGATGGCGCAGTCCCTCGGACCGCGGGGCGAAGGCTGGATCGCCGATCCGGGCCGCGCCGGTGCGGCCGGACTGTCTGACTGGTGCGCCAGTCATGCCCTGGGCTGCGAGACGGTGACGCAGGTCCCGATCGAGGCTGGCGCACACGTGCATACCATCAGCCTGTTTCGCATCACGCGCTGACCATGCCGCGTCAGCCACTCTGACGCGGCAGCCGGAAATGGATCAGTCGCCTGCGACCAGCTCGCGCGCTGTCGTGTGCGCGTGCACGGGCGCCAACTGACCGGCGACCACTTCGCTGATGTCGAGCACAGCAACGTCCTTGCCGAGTTTCGCCACGCCGTCGGTCATCATCGTCATGCAGAATGGACAGGCGACCGCGATCGTGTCGGCTCCCGTCGCAACGAGTTCCTCGGTGCGTTCGAGATTGATGCGCTTGCCGACCTTTTCGTCGACGAACATCCGTCCGCCACCGGCGCCGCAGCAGAGTCCACGACTCTCGGTACGCGCCGGCTCGACGAGGGTCAGCACCGGCAATGCACGCTTCAGCGTCTCGCGCGGCGCACTGTAGACGTCGTTGTACCGACCGAGGTAGCACGAATCGTGATAGGTCATCGTCAGGTGCTTGCCGTGTTCCGTGTTGAGCGGAATCAGGTTCGCGTTGAGCAGCCGTTCGATGTACGTGCTGTGATGGATGACCTCGTAGCTGCCACCAAGCTGCGGAAACTCATTGCCCATCTGATGGAAGCAATGTGGGCAGAAGGTGACGATGGTCTTCACCTCATAGCGGTCGAGCGTCTCGATCGCCCCTTTCGCGAGCATCTGATACAGGTACTCATTCCCGAGCCGTCGGGCTGGGTCGCCATGACACGTCTCTTCCTGCCCGAGGATGGCGAAGTCGATCTTCGCGGCCTGGAGGATCCGCGCGAATGCCACGGTGATCTTCTTGGCGCGATCATCGAAGCTGCCCATGCATCCAACCCAGAACAGGATGTCCGGGCGCTTCCCTTCCGCAAAGGCTTCGGCGTACGTCGGGATGTTCAGCCCTTCCGACCACTGCGCACGGTCCGCCGGACTGAAGGCCCACGGCGATGCATTGGTTTCCAGTGACTCGAAGGTTGGCTGCACCTCTTCCGGAAACCGGCCTTCATTGAGCACGAGGCCACGTCGCAACTCATTGATGATGTCGAGCTGGTCGATGCTCACCGGGCACTCCGTGACGCATGCGCGGCAGCTCGTGCAGGCCCAGAGTTCGTCCTCCGTGATGTAATTGTCCAGCAGCACGTTGCCGAGCGCCGTGGCACCTCCATCAGCGGCCAGCAGTGCAGCAGCACTTCCCGGCACGTCGAGCTCGCCCGCCATGAGCGGCGCCTTCTCCATCAGTCGGCGGCGCGTGTCCACGACGATCTTGCGCGGGCTCAGCGGCTTGCCGGTGATGTTCGCCGGGCAGGCCGCAGTGCAGCGGCCACACTCGGTGCAGCTGTAGCCGTCGAGCAGGTTCTTCCACGTCAGGTGATCGACATCGCTGGCGCCGAACTGCTCCACCTCGGCGTCGAGATCCATCGCTCGCATCACGCCAGCCTGGCCGGGTCCACTGGTGTTGCTGAACCAGACGTTGATCAGCGAACTGACCACGTGGAGATGCTTCGAGTACGGCAGGAAGTTGAGGAACCCGAGCACGAGAAGTGCGTGGGCCCAGTAACTGATGTCGTAGGCCGGGTGCAGGATGCGGCCCGGCAGCCCGCTGAGCATCGTACCGAGCAGCGACGAGATCGGGCGAAACCAGCCGAAGTGTGTAGCGCGCACACGTTCGTCCGCCGCGTACTCGAGCGCGCCCGTCGTGTAGATGGTCAGCATCAGCGATGCGATCACGCAGAGGATGATGACCGCTTCGGTACCGTGAATCTCCTTGCCCTGCAGCCGTTTCGGAGGTGCGACGAGCCGGCGATGCAGCAGCCAGCTGACCGCGACGAGCACGACGACGGCGAACAGCTCCTGGCTGAGCATGAACAACTGCCAGATCGGTCGCGGCAGGAACCGCTCAAAGCTGAACGCAGGCCACACGCCGTGCAGGAGGATCTCTGCGGTCCCGGCCGTGAGCACCAGGAAGCCCCAGAAGACCGACGCATGCGACAGCCCGGCGCCGCGCTCGCGCAGGATCTTCGTCTGCGCGAACCCGATCGTCAGCAGGTTCCAGGTACGCCGTCCGGGCTCGTCGAGCCGATTCTCCGACTTGCCGAGGCGGAGATAGCTGACGAGGCGCTGGATGTTGTAGCTGAAGAAACCCAGCGCGAGGGTGAGAACGACGAGAAACGCGATGTTCTGCCCGGACATGGTCATTCCCGTTCAGTTGAGCGTGCGGCGCGGCATCAATGCTGCGCCTTCGCGGCCTTCACCGCCGCCGTCAGCGCCGGTACGATTTCGAACGCATCACCGACGATCCCGTAGTCCGCAACCTTGAAGATCGGCGCGTCCTTGTCCTTGTTGATCGCGACGATCGTTTTCGAGTTCCGCATCCCGGCAATGTGCTGAATGGCGCCGCTGATACCCACGGCGACATACAGATCCGGCGAAACCTGCCGCCCCGTCTGCCCGATCTGATCGCTGTGCGGCCGCCAGCCGTCATCTGTCACCGCGCGAGTCGCGCCCACCGCCGCGTTCCCGAACGCCGCCGCAAGATCCTCGACGAGCGAGAAATTCTCGGCGGCCTTCAAGCCACGGCCGCCGCTGACGATCACCGGCGCTTCCGCCAGGTCCAGCTTCGCGCCGCCACCCATCGTCACGCCGGTGACCTTGACGCGCCCTGCGGCCGGATCCATCGCCGGGCTCACCGCCTGAATGGCGCCGGCCTTCGCACTGGTGCCAACAGACACGGCGCCCGGCCGCACGCTGACCAGTGCTGGTGTGGCGGCCAGCACCATCGTCGCGATGACCTTGTTCGTGTTCATCGGATGACGCACGACGATGTCGGTGCCGTCAACACTCACCGCGACGACATCGGCCGCAACGCCGACTCGCAGCCTGGCACCGATGCGCGGCGCGAGATCCTGTCCCATCGCACTCGCACCGAAGAGCACCGCGCGATATCCACCAGCGGTGACCTGTGCCGCAACCGTCGCCGCCACCGCTTCCGCGTTGTACAGCGCGAGGCCGTCATGCTCGACCACCAGCACGGCGTCCGCGCCCGCGCCGCCAAGCCGCGGCGCAACGCTGCCGATGCCCGCGCCGCCGAAGACCATCGCGTGCACCTCGCCACCCAGACCATCGGCCAGCACACGCGCCGCGGTCACCACTTCCAGCGCGACCTTGCGCACGTCGCCACCGCGAGTCTCCGCGATGACAAGAATGTTGTTCGCCATCTCAGAGCACCTTCGCTTCGGTCTGGAGGAGTCGGATCAATTCAGGAACGGCGGCTGCACCTTCACCCACGATGCGACCCGCAGAGCGTTCGGGCGGCAATTCCATCGTACGCACAGTGACCGAGAGCGCGCCGAGCTGCGCCGGCTTGCTGTCCATCGGCTTCTTCTTCGCCGCCATGATGCCTTTCAGTGACGGATAGCGCGCCTGCGTCACGAGGCCCTGATCGATCGTGCACACGGCGGGGAGCGGGAACGCCAGCGTTTCCACGCCGCCTTCGACCTGTCGCTCCGCCGTCCCTGTTCCGCCAGCGATGTCGAGCTTCGACACAGCCGTCACGCAGGGAAGACCGAGCAACTCCGCCACCATGGCGCCGGTCACACCGGCCGCACTGTCCACCGCGATCCGACCGAAGAAGATAAGGTCGTAGCCACCATCCTTCAGCTCTGCGGCCAACGCCTGCGCAATCGCGAAGCCGTCGAATGGAATCACATCAGACTGAAGGTGCACGCCTCTGTCGGCGCCCATGGCAAGCGCTTTCCTGATCGTCTCCTGCGCGGCGACGGGACCGAGTGAAATGACGGTCACCTCTCCCCCGCCATGCTTCTCGTTCTGTTGCAATGCCGCTTCGACGGCCCACTCATCGAAGTCGCTGATGTCGTACTTGATGCCCGCGTCGGACACGGAGGCGCCATCGGCGCCGATCTGGAATCGCGCGCCCATGTCGGCGACACGTTTGATGCACACAGCGATCTTCACCGCAGGAACTCCCAATGGCTGTGGAAAACTCGGGGAAATGACGATCCTGCGAAATTAGCGCGCCGGAGGCTGCCGCGCAGGACACTTCGGCCGCCGTCGAGGACATTATTCGGTCATGACACATCGCCCCCTCGCCCTCGTCACCGGTGCCTCGTCAGGCATCGGCAAGGTCTACGCACAGGCGCTCGCCCGACGCGGGTATGATCTGGTGCTCGTGGCACGTGACGGCGACCGGCTCTCGGCGCTGGCGGCAGAACTCGCCCGGAATGGCGCGCTGGCCACGACGGTGGTGGGCGATCTGTCGCGCGAGGAGGGCCTCGCGGCGACGGAAGCCGCGATTGCAACCGCGGGCCGGCTGGACCTGCTGGTGAACAACGCCGGTTTCGGCACCACCGGACTGCTCGCGCTCACGCCGCTGGAGGCACAGGAACAGATGCTCCGGCTTCACGTGATCGCCGTGAACCGGATCTCCCGTGCCGCTCTCCAGGTCATGCGACCCGCCGGGCGGGGGTCCATCGTCACCGTCGCCAGCGTCGCGAGTTTCGTGAACAGCACCGGGAACGTGAATTACTGCGCGACGAAGGCCTATCAGCGCAGCTTCAGCGAAGGGCTGGCCCTCGAGTGCGCACCGGACGGTATCCGGGTCCAGGCGCTCTGCCCGGGATTCACGCATACCGAGTTCCACGCGCGCATGTCCGATGACCAGCTTGGCCGCGCGCCAGCCTGGATGTGGCTGTCCGCAGCCGGTGTGGTCGAAACCTCGCTGCGACAGCTCGAGGCGAATGGGCCGGTGATCTGCGTGCCGGGCGTTCAGTACAAGGTGGCCGTCTTTCTCGCGCGACACATGCCGCTGTGGATCAAGGCGCGGATCACCGGGCGCGTCTACAGACGGGACTGAGCGCAGCCGCCGGTGCGCCTCACCCCAGCTTGACTTCGATGCCGAGTTCCGCGACTTCGGAATAAACGCCGATCACCACCGGTGCAGCCGTGACGTGCACCGCTGTCGCCGCGCGCAGGAGGTCCACCACCGCATCGCTGCCATCGCCGGTGCAGTAGGCCTCCACGGCCACGTCGAATCGATCGGTGCGCGCGTCGCCGTCCTTCACGAAGATCGCGCTCGATGCCACTGCGGGATGCTGCAACGCGGCGCGGAGCGACGCGCGCACGGCATCCCGTTGACCTTGCCGGGTCATCAGAAACGCAGAAACCTTCGTCGCCGACCGGATTCCGGCCGTCAGATCGAACGAGGCCGGCTCGGCGAGGCGGAATGCCCCCGCCTGAAGCACGCCGATCGGCCCCAACCCGCCCGCACCGCGCACCCCGTGCGGAAACGCCCGCTCGAAGCGCCCCTCATCCCAGAGGTTTCGCGAGACGAAGTCGAAGGCGGACCCGGCGGTGCGCTCCTGATGCTCGGCGAGCACGATTCGCGAAATGCCGCGCGAGAGGAACGCGCCCGCGAACGGCTCCCACGCGAGCAGGAACTCGTCCTGCGGCAGCGTTGACGTGAAACAGACAAATTGCACGAGCGAACCCATCTGAAACTCCTGAGATGCGGCCGAGTGGCGGTTCAGACATGATAAGCGATGCGGGGCGCCGCTGAGACAGCGAACGCCCCGTGGATGTGGAGCCGACGGCGCGCTGACTGTCGAGCGAGCTGCGCAGAGATCATGCCAGATGCGGAAACCGGGAATGCGTCACGCGCGACGCCAGACACGCGCGTGCGATACCGAGCCCTACTTGAAGGCCTGCAACCCGGTGATGGCCTGGCCAATGATCAGCGAATGCACGTCGTGCGTGCCCTCGTACGTGTACACGCTCTCGAGGTTCGCCATGTGCCGCATGCTGTGGTATTCGGCGAGAATTCCGTTCCCGCCCAACAGGCGTCGCGCCTCACGCGCGATGTCCGTGGCCACATTGACGTTGTTCCGCTTCGCGACCGACACCTGGTTCGAATTGAATGTGCCCAGATCCTTCATGCGGCCCAGATGAAGTGACAGGAGCTGCCCCTTGATGATCTCGGTGATCATGTTCGCAAGTCGTACCTGCTGGATCTGGAACGCGCCGATCGGCTTGTCGAACATCATGCGCGTCTTGGAATACGACAGCGCCTCTTCATAGCATGCCATGGCGGCACCCATGGCGCCCCACGAGATGCCATAGCGCGCCTGCGTGAGGCAGCTGAGAGGACCGCGCAACCCCTGCACCTCCGGCAACATCGCACTGGCGGGCACGTGCACATCAACCAGCACGAGTTCACTGGTGTCACTGGCACGAAGCGAGAGCTTGCCCTTCTGGTCCTTGGCGGTGAAGCCGGGTGAATTCGTCGGCACGATGAAGCCCCGCACTGACTTGCCCGTCTCATCGCCGTCGACGGTCTTCGCCCAGATGATCGACACATGTGCCTGCGAACCATTGGTGATCCACATCTTGGCGCCATTGAGGATCCACGAACCATCGGGCTGCTGGCGCGCGCGCGTCGTCATGCCACCCGGGTTCGAGCCCGCATCCGGCTCGGTGAGCCCGAAACAGCCGATGATCACTCCCTGCGCCATCTTCGGCAGGTAATCGCGCTTCTGCGCTTCACTGCCGAACGCAAAGATGGGATACATCACCAGCGCGCCCTGGACACTCGCGAAGCTGCGGATACCGCTGTCGCCCCGCTCCAGCTCCTGCATGATCAGTCCATACGCCACGCTGCTCAGGCCGGCACAGCCATACTCTTCGGGCAGGTTGGCGCCGAACATCCCAAGCGCGGCCATGTCCGGGATCAGCTCCTTCGGGAAGCGGCCCTGGACGTAGCAGTCGCCGATGATCGGCAGGATGCGCTCATCGACGAACCGTCGCACCGAGTCGCGAATCGCGCGCTCCTCTTCGGTCAGGGCGGCATCAATGTTGAAAAGGTCGCCCTCGCGCGGCGTCAGGTGCCCGGACGGCAGCAGCGAGGCGTCGGAATCGATACGCACGGCCATGGCACGGTCTCCGCCAGGGAATGTCTGTTGGGTGCGAATGGGAACGCGCCCCTGAACGCATAAGGCTAACCAACCCGGCCCGGTGCCGAAACGCAGCCGAGCCGGGAGTGATGCACTCCAGACGATCAATCCCGACTATCGCCCCGCAGTGCCCACGGCAGCGCCCATCATCTTGCCCGCCGCCAGGTAATCCACGGCCAGCGCTGCCATCGTCCGCACCCCGTTTGGCAGGGCGGCCTCGTCGGCGAAAAAGAGGGGCGAATGGTTGGCCGCCGCCGTCCGCGGATCCTTGTCCTTTGGCGTGACGCCCAGCATCACGAACACCCCAGGCACCCGCTCCTGGAAGTAGGAGAAGTCCTCGGCACCGGTGACGAGCGGTCGGATACCCGCACCGGCGTCACGCGCGGCCCAGCGCAGCGTTGGCAGCATCCGGTTCGTCAGCGCGGTGTCGTTGACGGTGACCGGATACCCGCTGTCGACCACGAAGGCCGCCGATGCGCCGCTCGAGAGCGCGATCTGCTCGGCCGTCCGCTTCATGCGCGCGAAGATGTCCTGGCGCTGCACCGGATCGAACGTCCGGATGGTACCGATCATCACCACGCTGTCGGGGATGATGTTGTTCCGGATGCCGCCGTTGATTGCGCCAACCGTCACGATCGCCGGCACCGACGTGATATCCGTCTGGCGACTGATGATCGTCTGCAGGCCCATGACGATCTGCGACCCGATGACGATCGGATCTGCGCCGGCCCACGGTGCAGCGCCATGCGTCTGCTTGCCGCGGACGGTAAGCGTGAAGGAGTTCGCGGCTGCCAGCAGTGGACCAACGCGATACCCAACTGACCCGAGCGGCCCCGGGAACACGTGCAACCCGAAGATCGCGTCGACGTGCGGATTCTCGAGCACCCCAGCGCGAATCATCGGCGCTGCGCCGCCCTCGCCATTCGGTGCGCCCTCTTCTGCCGGCTGGAAGATGAACTTCACGGTGCCCGGCAGCGTGGCCTTCATCCCTGCCAACACCTCCGCCGCGCCCATCAGGATTGCAACGTGGTTGTCATGCCCACATGCGTGCATCACGCCGACCGATTGCCCGCGATACGTGGTCTTCACCACGGAGCGGAACGGCAGATCGACCAGTTCCGCCACCGGCAGCGCGTCCATGTCAGCGCGCAGTGCAACCACGGGCCCGGGCTTGCCTCCTCGCAACACGCCAACCACGCCGTGCCCGCCAACACCAGTGGTCACGTCCATGCCGAGCGACTTGAGATGCGCCGCGACCAGCGCCGCCGTGCGCACTTCCTCGCCCGAGAGTTCCGGATGCTCGTGGATGTCGCGCCGCCAGCCGATGACCCTTGGCATGACGAGGTCAACGCGTCTTTCGATGTCGCTTCTGAGGGCCGCCGTGCTGACGACGCGTTGCGCGTCGACACGTGGAGCGATCGCGACAGCGAAAAGAAGTCCGGCCGCGAGGTGGTTGAGCTGGGGGCGCATGTCGGAGGTGGCAAAAAGAGAAGCGGGCATTCGAGCCTGACTCGGCTGGAATCACGGCTGCCGCGCGCCGGACCGCAACTGCGTCCGCGACGACCGGTTCAGCGCACTGCGGACGCGCTGCCGCGCACGATCATTCGTGTCGCCGCCGGTGCGATGCCCACGCTGCGACACTTGGCCCGGAATCCGGCACCGTGGTCCACGGGTCGACCAGTCTCATCCTGCCACTGGTGCACCATCTCATGCAGCAGCGTGTGTGCCGCCTCGGACCAGCCATCGCGCCTGATGTGGCGGAGTGAGATCACGATCTCGCCATCGCCACCCGTGACCGAGCGCGGGGCATAGTGGCCAAGCCGTCGCGCCAAGCGCCGTGACACCTGGATCTGCAGGCTCGCCAGCGACCCGGCAAAGTGCTCGCGATTCAGCTCCGCGTGCAACTGCGTCAGTCGCGCCGCCACGGAAAGATCCGCATCGTGCTGCGACGCGGGCCGCCGCGACGGGGGACGGAGCGGAATCGGGTACGACACGATGAGGTCCCGGGCTGCGTTGCGCCTGGCGCGCGTGCGCGTCGTCGCGAACACGGCGATCGCCTGCAATACTGGCAACGGTGCGTCGACGAATGCCGCGTGAACGCGCAGGACACCACCGCCAAGACTCACCATCGTCCGACGGTTGCGCGTGAACACAAGCGCGCGCACTCCGCGCAGACCATGCGCCTGCAGCACTGACAGGAACGTGTCCGGATCGCGTGCGTTGCGGGGCTCCGCCGTCGTCGGGAGGGCGTCCGGCTGCCGCAGCGGTGGCGTCGCATCGCGCCACGCCGCCATCGGTGCCGCCAGCGTCTCGAGGAACCCGAGCTGGACAGGGTCACGCGAAAACTTGCGCGTCAGCCACGAAATCACCGCGCGAACACCTTCACTGGGCCCGGGCCGAACCTGCGAGCCGCGGGCTCCCAGATCCAGGTCACGATATGCACCTCATCAACGGTGATATCGATGCTGTTCACACTCGAGGGGCGACCGCCACGCGACCTGCTGCTGACCGTTCCCGCGGTGGAAATCACCGTGCCCTTCCTGGTGTGCTCCACGTAGTGAATCGCCTCCTGATGATCATGCCCGCACAGCACGAGGTCAACGCCCATCTCGGCGAATGCGCCCAGCACCTTTTTCGTATGCTTCAATCCGTGGCGCTGGCTGAGCTCACCTCGGACGGGATTGTGATGCATGACGACCACGCGGGCCGCGTCCGCGGGGGCGGACGTCATGCGCTCACGCACGCGCTCGAGCTGCGAGCGCGTCACGTCACCGATCACGCTCAGGTCGCGCATGTTCCACGTCAGCGTACGGCGGGTGATGCCGTGACTGGTGTTCAAACCCACCAGTCGTGCGCCAGGCACATCGAGCACCGGTTCGAGCTCCGGATGGATGAAGGCGCGATAGTCCGCATACAATGCGTCCCGATCGCCAAGCCCCATGGGCGCGTGCCACCAGGCCACGTCGTGGTTCCCGGGCACGACGATCGTTTCACTCGCCCTGCGTGCATCGCGCAGGAATGCCTGCGCGCGCTGGAATTCCCCGGAGCGCGCCCGCTGACTGACGTCGCCACTGATGGCCACCACGTCGAACTGCTCATCCTGAATCAGCGCCTCGATCGCGTCGATCTGCAATGGCACGGCCGGACGGCCAAAATGCAGATCGGAGACGTGGAGGATCCGGGTCATGCTCCGCGTCCTCAGAGCCGCGAGATGATTGCATCGGCGAACTGTTGCGTGGTCGCCGTGCCTCCAAGATCCCGCGTCAGCGTCTTCTTCTCGTCGATGACGCTGTGCAGCGCACCGCGAATCCGCTCGGCGCGCGCGGTATCGCCGAGGTGATCCAGCATCAGGCACGCGGCGAGAATCAGCGCGCCGGGATTCGCGACGCCCTTGCCGGCGATGTCGGGTGCCGTGCCGTGCACCGCCTCGAAGATCGCGGCGGTCGGTCCGATGTTCGCGCCGGGCGCGAGGCCGAGGCCGCCCACCAGTCCTGACACCAGGTCGGACAGGATGTCGCCGAAGAGGTTCGTCGTGACGATGACATCGAAGTTCTCGGGCTTGAGGACCAGCTGCATCGCCATCGCGTCGATGATCCGGTCCTCGAATTGCACGCGCCCCACGTATTCCTTCGCGATCTCGCGGCCCACGTCAAGGAAGAGTCCCTGCGTGAACTTCAGGATGTTCGCCTTGTGAACCAGCGTGATCTTCTTGCGCCCGTGCTTCACGGCATACTCGAACGCGTAGCGGATCACCCGGTCCGACCCGTAGCGAGTGATCAGCGCAACGCTTTCAGCGGCCGCCTTCGGGTCGTCCCCGATGCGGATGTAGTGCTCGGCTCCGTAGTACAGCCCTTCGAGATTCTCGCGGATGATGACGATGTCGACTTTCTCGAAGCGACCACCGTGCAGGATCACGTGCGCCGGTCGCACGTTCGCGTAGAGGTCAAAGGTCTTCCGCATGGCGACGTTCACCGATCGGTACCCCTCACCGACCGGTGTTTCGAGCGGCCCCTTGAGTGCGACGCGATTCTTCTTGATCGAGTCGAGCGTTGTCTCGGGAATCGGGTCGTTGTAGCGCGCGGCGGCCGATGCGCCCGCCATCTGGCGGTCCCACACGAGATCCGCGCCAACCGCGTCCAGCACGCGGATGGTCGCCTCGGTGATGTCGGGGCCGATGCCGTCGCCGGGAATGAGCGTGACTGTAGTTGACATTGGAAGCGGTGATGAAGGCGAAGGAGTGGCTGCGACACGCGGCCGCGGAGTCAGGGCAGAGTGTCGACCTGGCCTAGGGGATGATGACCAGATCGGCGAACTTTTCGGCCGCCGCGCGAATCGCCGCACGTTCGTCCGCGGCGGCGGCACCGGTCACATCGGGAAATGACACGACGGTGGACATGCGCCCATCGATGAGCGCCAGGCGCAGCGTCGCCTGCCGCTCGCCGGTCCGCGTATTGGCGACGCGCATCTCCAGCGGCACGAGCACCATCCGCGACTCGGGCAGCATCGCGATGATCGCCCGCAGCTGCGAGCCGAGGGGTTCGCGCAGGTCCGTGTCATTCGGCCGGCGGCTCGGCACGAGGCCCGCAGTGGCCAGGCCCCGTGGATCCGTGCGGTTCATGACTTCCCGCTGCGACACCCGCGACGTGTTGTCGGGAAGCGACCAGACCGTGCCGAGGCCTCGCTCACGCAAGACAGCGGTCAGCGCAGAATCGAGGAGTGCGGCGCGGGGGCGTCCCGTGGCGCCGGACGCGGCCAACCACCCGGAGTCGCCTGCGGCGAATCGCTGGAGCGGGAAGACCACCATCATCCGGGATGCGTACTCCGCGAAGACCGGCGGCGGCGCACTGCGCGGAACCGACGCAGGTGCAGCTTCCGGCGGCACCGGCGGCGAAGCGACGCTGACGCTGGGCAGGGGAATCGGAGCCGGGGCGGGCGCCGGCGACGGCGCTCCGCCGCAGGCAACCATCACAACGGCGCCGCCGAGCAGGATCGACGGACGCCACGGGCGACGCGAGTACGGTGACATGTGCGTGAAGATAGTCGCGCGCGCCATCCGGGTTCAGCGCCGTGCCTTGCCGTAGCCTGTGCCATCCGGGTACCGTCACGGCGAAATGGACTCGGCGCTTGCTGAAGCGCGAACAATGCCCCCTCCCGATTCCCGTCTCATGCGTTCCGCTCGCACGATCATCACCTGGGGTCTGATTGCCGCCGTCGGTGCCGGCGCGCTGGGGCGCATCGCGCTGTCACGAGGTGAGAGCATCAACGCGGCCTGGCTGCTCACGGCGGCGATCTGCACGTACCTCGTCGGGTACCGCTTCTACGCCCGCTTCATCGCCACATCGATCTTCGCACTCGACGCAGATCGCGCGACGCCGGCCCTCCGACTGGCGGACGGGCATGACTTCGTGCCGACCAACAAGTGGGTGGTGTTCGGCCATCATTTCGCCGCCATTGCCGGGCCGGGACCTCTCGTCGGTCCCACGCTGGCCGCGCAGTTCGGGTACCTGCCCGGCGCACTCTGGATCATCATCGGCGTGGTGCTCGGTGGCGCGGTGCAGGACTTCGTGATCCTCTGCGCCTCGATCCGTCGGGACGGTCGCTCGCTCGGGCAAATGGCGAAGGATGAGATTGGCCCTGTCGCCGGCATCACGGCGCTCGTCGCGGTGCTGGGCATCATGATCGTCCTGATCTCCGTGCTGGCGCTCGTCGTCGTGAACGCACTCAAATCCAGTCCGTGGGGCACGGTCACGATCAGCCTCACGATCCCGATCGCCATGTTCATGGGGCTGTACCTGCGCTACTTCAGGCCCGACAAGGTGCTGGAAGCCAGCGCCATCGGCCTCGTGCTGCTGGCAGGCGCGCTGTGGGCCGGACAGTGGGTCGCGGAAAACCCGGCGCTGGCTCCCATGTTCACGCTCACCGGTCCGACGCTGGCGCTGCTCATCATGGCCTATGGATTTGCCGCCAGTGTCCTGCCGGTGTGGCTGCTGCTGGCGCCGCGAGACTACCTCAGCGCGTTCGTGAAGATCGGCGTGGTCGTTGCGCTGGCGGTCGGCATCCTGCTGGTCCTGCCACCGCTTTCCATGCCGGCCGTGACCCGGTTCGTCGATGGGACAGGCCCTGTGTTCAGCGGCAAGGTGTTTCCGTTCGTGTTCATCACGATCGCTTGCGGCGCGATCAGCGGGTTTCATGCGCTGATTGCGAGTGGAACGACGCCGAAGCTGCTCGCCCGCGAGCCAGACGCGCGACTGGTGGGCTACGGCGCGATGCTCACCGAGTCACTCGTTGCGATCATGGCGCTCATCGCGGCCTGTGTGCTCACGCCTGGGGTGTACTTCGCGATCAACGCCCCGGTGGCGGCCCTCGGCACCACCGCGCAGAGTGCAGCGCTGGCGGTGCAGCAATGGGGCTTCGTGCTGCAGCCCGGCGAGATGGAAGCCCTCGCGAAGAGTGTCGGCGAGACCTCGCTGCTGAGCCGCACCGGCGGGGCGCCGTCACTGGCCGTTGGCATGGCGCATCTCTTCGACCGTGCGCTGGGCGGCGGTGGCATGGCGCTCTGGTATCACTTCGCGATCATGTTCGAGGCCCTGTTCATCCTGACGACGCTCGACGCGGGCACGCGCGTGGGACGCTTCATGCTGCAGGATCTCGGCGGCCAGGTCTGGCCGAGGTTCCGCGATGTGACCTGGCAACCGGCGGTGTGGATCGCGAGTGCGATCTTCGTGGCACTGTGGGGCAACTTTCTCTATCAGGGCGTCACCGATCCGCTCGGCGGCATCAATTCTCTCTGGCCGCTGTTCGGCATGGCCAACCAGCTCCTGGCCGCCGTCGCGTTGTGTGTGGGGACGACGGTCATCATCCGGATGGGGAAGGCGCGCTACGCCTGGGCCACGGTGCTCCCGCTCTCGTGGCTGCTGGTGGTGGTGATGACGGCGGGGTGGCAGAAGCTGTTCAGTGCGGACCCGCGGATTGGCTTCCTGGCGCACGCGTCGAAGTTCAGTGCGCTCCACGCCGCTGGGACCTTGCCGCCGGGCGTGCCGTCACTGGCCGCGATGCCCCGAATGGTCTTCAATGACCGCCTCGACGCGGCGGTGGCGGCGTTCTTCATCGTCTCTGTCCTGGTGATCCTTTTCGAGTCGATCAGGATGTGGCTGCGGGTGTTGAGCCAACCGGAGCTGCTGCCGAGCACGGAAATTCCGGCGCAGTCTGTGACGCGCTTCGCGGCGGACTGATGCGCACAATCCGAGAATGGATGAGTGTGCTACGGACAGTGATCGGCGTTCCGGACTACGAACGCTATGTGCGTCACATGTCGGCGAGACACCCTGGGCGCGAGGTGCTTTCTGCGGAAGAGTTCGCAAAGAGCCGTCTGGAGGCCCGCTACAGTCGCCCTGGCTCGCGCTGCTGCTGACGAGCCGAGCCGATCGTGCCGGTTCGGATTTTGCCAGATGGCGGGAACCAAAATCGCGTCTTCCCGTCTGGATGACTCTGCCTGACCGCGGTACAGTGTCTGGCGAGCCCATCCAGTGGAATCTTCCAGCGTTTTCGCGCCGTCTACCCTGCGGGTTGCGGAATGTTTCGCGGCCCCGTAAACAGTAGGGAGTACCAGTTGGTTCCTTCAGGCCGCGGGCGGTCTGATTCGGCGTGACCCACCATGCAGGCGGAGGTCAGGATGCGACGTGTCGCGTTGGCTGGACGTTGGCTGTCGGCAGCGCTTTTGGCGGGGGGATCGCTCTTGGCGTTCTCGTCCGTGCAAGCGCAGGGCTCGGCAGCGATTATCGAAGGGAAGGTGATGGATGGTGCCTCGTCTCGGGCACTTGAGGCCGTTTCGGTCTTTATTGATCAGACGCGCCTGGGCGCACTCACGAACGCACAGGGCACGTATCGTATCGTCGGCGTGCCGGTCACCGGCGGGTCGCGCACGGTGCTCGTGCGTGTTCGTGCCCTCGGCTACACGCCGGCGTCAAAGTCGGTCGTGCTGACTGCAGGGCAGTCGGCGAAGGTCGACTTCTCGCTGCAGACGTCCGCCATTCAGCTCAACCAGGTCGTCGTGACCGGATCCGGTCAGGCCACCGAGACGAAGCGGCTGGGCAACACGGTCGCGGTCATCACGCCACCGGCGAATGCACCGATCAACGACATCTCCAACCTGCTCACGGCGCGTGAGCCGGGACTGGTCGGCGTCGTCGGCGGCGGGCTGTCCGGCCAGGGCGCGCAGATCCGCATTCGCGGCAACGCATCGCTCTCGCAGTCGAACGAGCCGATCATCTTCATCGACGGCGTGCGCATGAACAACGGCGCCAGCGGCGGTGGTGGCGGTGGTGGCGCGGTCTCACGTCTGGACGACATCGATCCGAACACGATCGAGCGCGTCGAAGTGCTGAAGGGTGCTGCCGCGGCAACGCTCTACGGCACCGAAGCCTCCAACGGCGTGATCCAGATCTTCACCAAGGTGGGCTCGCAGGGCGCACCGAAGTGGACCTTCCAGGCGCAGCAGGACGCCATCCAGTTCCCCGATCGCGTGGCCCCGAACACGGGCTTTGCGCGTCGCCAGAGCCAGGCGGACTCGCTCACGGCATTCTACGGCCGCACGATCACGCCGTTCGTGCCCTTTGAGACGAAGGTCTTCCAGGACAACCTGACCGAGACCGGCACGGCCACGACACTCGGCGGCACGGTCAACGGTGGCGGCAACGCGGTGACGTACTTCGCCAGCGGTCGCCTCTTCAGCGAAGACGGCCCGTTCGGTGGCAAGCAGCTTGGCGTTGCGACCGACGAAACCCGTCGCATTCAGACGTCAGCCAACCTGACGCTGATTCCGTTCAAGAACTTCAGGATCCGGTTCAACAACAATTACTACAACATCCTGAACAAGTCGCCGGAGACGAACAACAACATTTACGGCGTGAACTCGCTGGCGTTCATGGCGCGGCCGGAACTCGCGAATTGCAACCGGTCCTCCATTTCCGGTCCGGGTCAGTGCTCCGGCGCAGGCAATCTGTTCGGCAATCAGGCGTTCATGACGGTGCGCGAAGCGATGGGCCAGCTCAATGAGACGGCCGTCAATCGCTACCTCGGCTCACTCGACATGTCGTACAACCAGACGGCCAACCTGACCTACAGCGCCACGGTCGGATACGACTACTCGGCGTCGCGTGACATCGGGTTCTCACGTTTCGGCTACAACCTGGACTTCTTCACGTCCCAGGTGGTGAACGGCGCACGCGCCGTGTTCAACGACAACACGCGCGTGGGTACGCTCGATGCGAAGATCGCGTACAATCGCAATTTCGGATCGTGGAGCACGGCCACAGTCGGTGGCCTGCAGGTGTTCAACAACAACCGAAAGACCACCAGTGCGAACTCGGAGTCGTTCCCGGGTCCCGGGATCGAAGTGGTTGGCGCGGGCGGCACCGCGATCACGAACGGCGAAAGCCTGCTCACGACGATCAACGGTGGCTATTTCGGCCAGACGCAGCTCGGCTACAACGACTGGATCTTCAGCACGGTCGGCGGCCGCTACGACTTCTCGAGCGCCTTCGGCGAGAATGCACCGGGCGTGTTCTATCCGAAGGTTTCTCTCTCCGTCGTGCCGTCGGACCGCAAGTCGTGGAACTCGACCACGCTGTCCACGCTGCGCTTCCGCGCCGCCTGGGGCCAGTCGGGACGCCAGCCAGGTGCGTTCGACAAGTTCACCACGTTCCAGCCGGCAACGTCGGAATTCGGCGCCGGTCTCGCCCCGCAGAACCTCGGCAGTGCAGATCTGAAGCCGGAAATCTCCACGGAAATCGAAGGTGGCTTCGAGGCTGGATTCTTCGACAATCGCCTCGCGCTCGAGTTCACGTACTGGGATCGCAAGGTTCGTGACGCACTCGTCTCGCGGCAGTTCCCCACGTCGGGCGGCTTCCGCAACACGCAGCTCTCGAACATCGGTCAGATCTCCGCGAGCGGGCTGGAACTGAACCTCCGTGTCTTCCCGATCCGCACTGCGACCAGCAGCCTCGAGCTGTTTGCCAATGCGGCGTACCTGAAACAGACGCTGGATACGCTCGGCGGCGCGCCACCGATCAAGGTTGGCTACTTCCGGTATCGTGGCTTCCTGAAGGAGAAGGCACCGCTTGGCTCGATCTACGAGCCGTTGCTGGCGACGGTCTGCCCGACGGGTGGCCCGGCGACCAACAGCGCCGGCAAGCCGATTGCCTGCCACAACGCAGGCGAGCTGCCGATCAACTTCAATGGTCGCGGCACAGCTGCCACACAGGCCGAGCTGCTGGCGTACTTCGCCGCACCGCGCGACCTGCTCAACTCCGGCGTCCAGAGCACGCTGCAGCCGCTGCTGGCCGACTATCAGGGCACGGGCATCCTGTTCGAGCAGCGCGTCGGCGACGTGTTCCCGGACTGGACCGGCGCAGTCGGTGGCACGTACCGCTTCCGCAAGAACTGGCGCGTGCAGACGACGTTGGAGTACCGCACCGGCTTCCGCGTGCAGAATCTGACTGACGGCTTCCGCCTCTCACAGCACCCGTCGATCGGCTCGAACCGCATCGAGTTCTCGAACATTCACGCCACGCTGCTGAACCCGGCCTCGACGGCGGAGCAGCGCCTCGCGGCAGCAGAACTGTATGTGACGAAGTACCGTCGCCTGCTGGAGCCGGGCTTGAACCAGAGCTCGGATGGCACGTTCATGCGCCTGCGCGAACTGGCGCTGACGTATGAGTTCAGCCCGACGCTTGCGTCCCGCCTCGGCGCACGCACGCTCAGCATGACGGCATCCGGGCGTAACCTGCTCCTGTGGACCAAGTACCCTGGTGTTGATCCGGAGACGAATGCCATCGACCGTACGGCATCGACCCTGGATCAGAACTTCCTCGCCAGCACGGAAGCGTTCGGCGTTCCGATCCCGCGCCGTGTCGCGTTCTCCGTCAACTTCGGCTTCTAACGGGTGACACACAGAATCATGACTACACGATTCATGCAGCACCTGACACGCCGCACTGTGCAGCTGCGGACTGGCGCCCTGGTCATTGGCGCGAGTACGCTGCTTTCAGGGTGTGGCCTCTTCAATACGGACCTCAAGAACGTGAACGCCGTCACGGAGGACGCACTGTCCGATCCGGCCGCCGCAACCTCGATGGTCAACGGTCTCGGTGGTTCCGTCCAGATTGCCGTGAATGGAATCATCGGTGTCTCCGGCGCGGCGTCTGATGAACTCACGTGGGCTGGTTCACGTGAGTACTGGAACCTGCTCGACGGTGGCGACATCGGCGATCCGGTGAATGAGTATCCGAACGGCACGTACCCGTACCTGAGTCAGGCTCGCTGGCAGGGCGATTTTACAGTGAAGGCCATCGAGGGGTTCGGGGCAGCGTTGCCGAACAAGGCCGACCTCCCTCGTGCCTACATCTTCGCCGGCGTGCCGTACCTGTTCATCGGCGAGAATTACGAGGACTTCATCATCGCCTCGGATCGTACCGTCGCCACTGCGTCGGTCGGTGAGGCGAACATGCTGATCACGCTCGATTCGGCGATCGCGTATTTCACGAAGGCCGCGACGGCGGCAGCCGCCCTCTCGAACACGGAACTCCAGCGACAGGCGCTGGGCCTGCGCGCGCGGGCTCGATTCAGCCGCGCCGTCTGGCAGAAGCTTCGCACACCGCGCGCCTTCCCGGCAAACGGTTTGATCAACGACGCCGGTGCAAACGCCGACGCTGCGGCAGCGCTGACGGCGATGGGATCGGGATCGTACCGCTTCCGCTTTACATCGACGGCACAGAACGGTGGTGGATACTTCAACACTGGTTTCGAAATGAACCAGCGGCTGGAGATCCGTGCCGGAGACCAGTACGTGAACACCAACGCGGCGAGAACGACGCCAGACGTGGGCAGCGCCGGCATCAAACTGCTCGATCCCGCGACGGGCCTGAAAGATGCAACGCTGGCGGCCGTAATCGACGAATGCTGCCGGCTCACGTCGACGCAGTTCCTGCCGTACACCGTCACGTCAGCCCGTGAGATGTACTTGATCCTCGCCGAGGCGGCGCTCGCCGCCGGCAACACGGCTGGGTTCACCACGAACATCAACCTCGCCCGCGCGATCAACGGCAAGGCAGCATGGACCGGCGCGCCGGCAGCGCAGGACATGCTGATTCACGAGCGCCGCGTCGGGCTCTTCATGCAGGGACGTCGCCTGCACGATCACTACCGTTTCAACCAGCCCGCCGATCGCTGGCTGTCGAACAACGCGGCGACCAAGCGCCCCTGCTTCTTCCCGATCAGCTTCGACGAGCGGACGCAGAACGTGCTTGCCCCGCAGCCGGCGCAGGACAGGCCGACGGCGTGTAAGCCGTGATCTTTCAGGGGCCTCACGGCTCCGTCAACGCCGGGTCGCGGAACATCGCGGCCCGGCGTTTGATCGGGGTGG
>JANMNM010000318.1:0-1849 GCA_031373905.1 Gemmatimonadaceae bacterium
GTCTCGACTGGAACATGATCGGTATCGGTGCGCTCGTCGGCGTCGCGTTGATCATCGTGAACGCGGTGCTCAAGGCCACCGGCAAAGGAGGCCTGCCACCGCTGGCCGTCGGCATCGGCATCTACCTGCCGATGTCGGCGACGTTCGCGGTGGTCGTTGGCGCCGTGGTCGGCCACTGGTACAACAAGCGCGCAAAACGCGCACGCGAGCCGGAACGTGCCGAGCGACTGGGCACGCTGGTGGCATCGGGGCTGATCGTTGGCGAGAGCCTCTTCGGTGTGCTGAACGCAGGTCTCATCGTCGCTCTGGCAAAGGACGCGCCGATTGCGCTCGTTGCCGAGGATTTTGCTCCGGCGAAGATCCTCGGGCTCACCGTGTTCGTGGCGTGCGTGATCGGGCTCTATCGCTGGATGTTGCTGCGATGTGAGGGGGCGCGGCGGTAGCGGGCACACGCCCGCATGCTGATGTCTGCGCGTCGCGTTGGAGCGTCGCGGTGCGTTTCGCGTCAGAGCCTGAATCCGAGAGCCAGCGCCACCTCGCGCTGTCGCTGATCGAGCGTCAGGAAGGTCAGCGACGCGGGGTTGGGCGACAGGTACAGCGCCGTTGCAAGGTGAAAGCAATCGGCACCACGTACGTAACCGGCGCCCATGACCCTGGCGACCTCCGCACTCAGTCGGTGCGGAGGCGCCACCCACTGCAGCGATTGCAGCAGTCTCGGATCGAGGACGCGTCGCTCACGACGACATGCGCTCGCGAGTTCGGCCTCGAGCAGCGTCGATGCGAACAGCAGGTCATGCCCGGCGAGCCGTGCAGCGGCGTCGAGCGCGGACGCTTCGTCGAACGCGAGTGCAACGAGGATCGACGTGTCGACGAACGCAGTCGTCAATCGCGGTCCTCGAGAAACCGCGCGAGCGCACCTTCCACGCGTTCGCCGATCGGGAACACGCGCGCGGCGCCAGCAGGGAGGCTGCTCGGCACAATCTCGCCGCGCGCCCTGAGCGCCTCGATGCGCTCCGTGAGCGTGACTTCCGTCGGCTCTGCCTTCGCGAGGGGACGCAGCTCCGCGACGGGCTCGCCGTGCACGGTGATGATGAAGGTGCTACCCCCGCGTACCTGCCGGACGAGCGCAGACAGCTTGGCCTTGGCATCGTACAGGGAGTATTCTTCTGACATGGCGGATTATAGTCAGACTAGACTGACTAGTCAAGACTCCTGTCACCCGGATCAACCCGGCGCCGGCCAAGACTCAGCTGAGTCAACTCGTCCTGCCCGCTCAGCAGCGACTTCGGATCAGGCGGATACTGATCCTCCCCACGGAGCCGCGCCCAGCCGTTCGCCAGCGCGAGGCCCAAGGCCACCGCGATCATCAGTCCGGTCGCCAGCTCGCGGTCTGTCCAGCCGGAACGGCCGGTGACAGCGCGCACGAGCACAACTCCTCCGTATACCAGCGGAGGCAGGACAAACCGGGACGCAACCCAGATGAAGTTGCTGACACCCCGCTCCTCCTGCATGTCGTTCACGACAATGTCCGCCAGCGCGTTGTTCAGCCCTTCCAGCTGCCGGCGGCGGCGCGCGCGCCGCGCTCGCCGGGGTTGGCTGATACGTTGGGCCTCGTCACTCCATGGCTGCGGTGGCGGCTCGTCTGGCGACGGCTCCGGCGCGGATTGCGGCGCGTTCGGTTCCGTCAACTACAACTCCACACCGCGCCGCCCGACGCTTCGCAACATCACAGCGCCGGCCGCCGCGTATGGATGTCCGTATGCGACTGGAACTGATGCGCCACGCCAAGGATCCCGTCGTCGTTGTACAACGCACCCACGATCGTCGCACAGATGGGCTGCGCCTTGAG
>JANMNM010000336.1:0-4664 GCA_031373905.1 Gemmatimonadaceae bacterium
TCCCGCAGTATCCTCTGTCAGGTGGGGCGGGCATCGCCCGCCCGTGGGCCCTCCCGGGTGGGGCTGAGCAGGGCGCCGAGTTCGCGGAGCCGGTAGCTCTGGCCATCAATATGCACCACGGCGACGTGGTGCAGCAGGCGATCCAGGATCGCCGTGGTCAGGATCTCATCGCCGGCGAAAATCTCCGGCCAGTCGCGGACATGTTTGTTCGAGGTGAGGAGCATGGAGCCTCGCTCGTACCTGGTCGAGACGAGGCGGAAAAAGAGATTCGCCTCCATGCGATCGAGCGGACGGAAGCCGATCTCGTCGATGATCAAGAGGCCGCAGTTGAAGTGCCGGCGCGCGCGCAGGCGCGCTGACGCGAGGGCCGCATCCGCCTTCAGCACGTGCATCAATTCATCGAGCACAAAGTGCACGACACTGAAGCCGTTCTTGATCGCTTTCACGCCAAGCGCCGCCGCGAGATGACTTTTGCCGACACCTGGGGGACCCACCACATGATGCCCACAAACTCCGCATCACGGTGCAGTACCCGTGGCACGCCCTGCACGGACAAACGCTCGACGTCGAGCGTGCCCTCACGGCGGAGGGCGAGCGGGTCTACGTGATCACGCTCGCCGACGGCAGCCTGACGCACTTGCCCGTGTGGATGACCGAGGACGCCGCCGCGGGGCCGACGACGCTCGTCGTGAGCCCCCACGTGAGTCTCGCCGGGCTCGAGGCGCTGCGCCGCCTGGTCGACGCGGTGCTTGACCCGCCGGTGGCCGACGTGGACGCTCCGGGACGCCGATGAGCGCGGCTTGCGCATCGTGGCGTGCGGCACGTCCCCCACGTCCGAGGTCGTCCATGGATCACCCTCGTCTCCCCCGGCACACCAAGGCTCATCATGCAGACCAGAGCGTGCAAGCGCACCTCGCGCTGAGTCACGGTACCGTCGCATGGCACACGTTGCCGTCCGAGGTGCGCGAGCGCGTCGTCACGCTCTGGATTGAGCTGTTGCGTGCGCACACGCTCACGGCGCCGTCGCGTGCGGAGCGTGACGGATGAGCGCTCTCGTCCCGGCCAAGATCACCGCGCAGCATCTCGAGCGGACGGCCTACGTCTACGTGCGCCAGTCCACGATGACGCAGGTGCACGAGCATCTCGAAAGTCAGCGTCGCCAGTACGCGTTGGCGGAGCATGCGCGCACGTGGGGCTGGCAGCAGGTGGAGGTCGTTGACGATGACCTCGGCCGCTCGGGCTCGGGCCGCTCGGCCCGTCCCGGTTTCGAGCGGCTCGTCGCGGCGGTGTGCGATGAGCATGTCGGCGCTGTCTTCGCCCTCGAGGCCTCACGACTCGCGCGCAATAATCGTGACTGGCATCACCTCGTCGACCTGTGCGGGCTGACCGCCACGCTGCTGATCGATGGCGACGGCGTCTACGACCCGCGCGACTTCAATGACCGCTTGCTGCTGGGCCTCAAAGGCACGATGAGCGAGTGGGAGCTCGGCGTGCTGCGGCAGCGATCCGTGGAAGCGCTGCGCCTCAAGGCCGCGCGGGGGGAGCTGTTCACGACGGTGCCGATTGGCTACGTGCGCACCCGCGATGATCGCGTCGAGCTGGACCCGGACCTGCGCATCCAGGCCGCGATCCGTCTGGTCTTTCGACAGCTCCACACACTCGGCAGTCTGCGGCAGGTGCTCCTGTGGTGTCGGAGTGAGCAGATCACGCTGCCCGCGGTCGAGTACGGGCCCTTCGGGCGGCAGATCGTGTGGAAGCTCCCGGTCTACAATACGATCTACAAGCTCGCCACCAATCCCATCTACGCCGGTGCGTACGTCTTCGGGCGCACGCACACTGAGACGCGGGTGCGTGGCGGGCGCGCGACGAAGCGGACCACACGACGGGAGGCCACCGACTGGCCGGTCTTCCTGCCGGACCATCATCCGGGCTATATCACGTGGGACGAGTACACCGCACTCCAGACCCAGCGGCAGGAGAATGCGCAGATGCAGGGACGCATGAGTCGCGGGGCGCCGCGGCATGGGACGGCACTGCTGGCGGGGCTGCTCCGCTGTGGGCGGCGATTGCACGTGACCTATAGTGGGGCGAATGGCAAAGTGCGGCGGTACGGCTGTCGCGGCGCGATGGTGAATCATGGGACGGGGTCCTGCCTGTCCTTCGGCGGGCTGGCCATCGAGCGCGCGGTCGAGGATGCACTCTTCGCCGTCGTCGCGCCGGGCGCCATCGACGCCGCGCTCGCCGCGACGGCGACGGAGGACGCGCAGCGGCGAACAGCGCACACACGCCGAGCTCGCACTCGAGCAGCGGCGCTACGACGCGGAGCGCGCCAGGCGCCAGTACGATGCCGTCGATCCGACGCATCGCTTGGTCGCTGCAGAGCTGGAGCGACGCTGGAATGCCGCACTCGATGCCGTGGCGGCGCAGGAGCGGCACGTGGCCGGACTGACGACGGTCGCGGCAGCGCCGTTCGTCGACGGCGCCGCACTGCGCGCCTTGGCGGAGGACCTGCCGCGCGTCTGGCACGATCCCCAGAGCGATGCGCGCCTCAAGAAGCGGATCGTGCGGACGCTCATCGACGAACTGCTCGTGGACGTGAGTCCTGATGAGACCCGCGTGCAGGTGATCGTCCGCTGGGCCGGCGGGCAACACAGCGCGCTGGACGTGCGCAAGAAGCGGAAAGGGCAGCATCGGCACTGCACGAGCGAGGACGTCGTCACGCTGGTCCGGGCGCTCGTGCGCGTGCTGCCGGACGGACAGATTGCCGCCGTGCTCAATCGCCTGGGGTACACGACGGGCCGCGGGAATACGTGGACGGCGACACGCGTCGTCACGCTGCGCTCGACACACGCGCTGCCGGTCTACGATCCCGTCATCGCCGCGCGCGAGGGCTGGTGCACGCTGGACGCCGCAGCGCAGCGGCTGGACGTGAGCCCGACGGTCGTGCGATCCTTGATCACGCACGGGCTGCTGCCGGCCCAGCAGGTGATCGCGAGCGCGCCGTGGGTCATTCAGGCCGCGGATCTCGAGACGGAGGCGGTCCAGCAGTACGTCGCGCGCGTCCACAGCGGTCGGCACGCTCCGCGAACTGCCGATGTGGCGCAGCTATCTCTCACTCCACCAACGACATAGCGAGGTGACGTAGTATGTCGCTACCTCAGGCGGACCCAAGAACAAAATGTTGGTTCTGTCGCGGAGATACTGGCACGTCGCGAGGGTATCGAGCTGTCGACGATCCGCCTTCGGTTGAAAGCCCCAGTCGAAATCCTCGAGTGTTTTGCCGGGGGGTAAGCCCGAGAGCTTCAGCATCGTCGTGATGCGTCGTTCGTCTTTGCGTTCGAGTTGGCTCGTGAGCAGCAGATCGAGGAAGGCGAGCGGACTGAGATCCTCGCGCGCCGCTTGCTCGAGGAGCTCCGGCAGCGCACTCGCCGGATACTCCAAGCCAAGCGCGGCCAGCTTCGTCACCACCGGATCGAGCGTCGTGGTGCCACTCGGCATCGCGCGTGGCACGACGACCGGCGCTGGGCGCAGTTTGGTCGCCATCAGGCCTCCCCGAGCCACGGCGCAAGCAGCCGCGTGTACTGCGCCATCGGGCGCGTGATCGCGGCGGGTGCTGGCAAGACCGTGGCATGCGGCACCGCCGCCAGTTGCAGCTGCGCACGACGACCGAGCGGCGTCGGCGCGAGGACCGTCGGCGTGTCCGGCCCCTCGAAGTGCGCGGGCCGCAGCAGGAGACGCTGCGCGGTCCCGCGCGGATGCCGCGCCAGTGCACGGCCCTCGCCCCAGACGACGACCTCCTGCGTGGTGCCGCGCACTTCGACCGTGCGCCCGATCCACGCAAACGGCACCGAGTAGCGACGCCCTTCGAAGCTCACCAGACAGTCGCGACTCACGCGGCGCGCGACGACGCAGTCAAACAGGTCATCGAGCGTCGGGAGCGCCTGCAGCAGGCCGCGCTCCGCCGCGTGCGCGTCGGCGATGCTGGTGCCGGTGATCGGGCACTGCCGCGTCTGATGACATTCGAGACTCCGCTGATCGAGCGCGTGTTGTAACGCCGCGAGATCGGGCCACTCCGCCACAAACAGATCCGCGAAGTCGACGCGGGCGGCGCGCACGCGGCGTTCGATCTTGCCCTTGTCACTCCCCGTCGCCGCACGACAGGGATCGATCGTGAAGCCACAGGTGCGCGCAAATGTCGCAAACGCTGGCGTCAGCACCGCGGTCGGCCCCGCGCCAGACGCGACGGCCGTCTTCAGATTGTCGAGCCGCACCCAGAGCGGGACGCCGCCGTAGCGCCGAAAGAGCGCGACGTGGCCACTCTGCCACGCCAGCTGATCCATCACCGGGCTCACCCACACGAAGTGCGCGCGCGCATGCGACAGCGTGCCGAGCAAGCCGTGGATCGGCGTCAGCACGCCGGCGAGGCGCACGCTCGTGTCAAACCAATCATGCTGCGCTTGCACGCCCGGCGGTGTCTCCACGCGACGCACCGCGCGCACTGGGAGCGCGGGGTACGTCCGCGCCAGATGGCGCCGCACCGCCTGGTAACTGCCGGTGAATCCGAACTCGCGGCGCAGCACGCCATGCACCACGGCCGATTCGACGCGGACGTCGCTGTCGCCGCCGACGCGCGGATCATCGAAGCGCGCCAACACCGCCGTCAC
>JANMNM010000051.1:0-28383 GCA_031373905.1 Gemmatimonadaceae bacterium
TCGTCGTGGCAATCGTCGATGTTCATCCCGCCGGTGAAACCGGTGGTTCCATCGCAGATGACGATCTTCCTGTGCGTGCGGAAATTCACGAAACCAGGTCGCATGCGTGGACCGAATCGCGCCACCTCGATGCCTGCGTCGCGGAGCGGACGAAGGTACGCGCCCAGTCGTGATGTCCCGAGACCGTCCAGGAGCAGCCTGACCTCGACGCCCGCCCTGGCCCGCTCGATCAGCGCCGCGCGGATCCGTTGCGCGACAACTCCCTCCTTCAGGATGTAGTACTCAAGGTGCACATGGTGCCGCGCTGCCGAAATCGCCTTCACGATGGCGTCGTACGCGGCGCTGCCCGTGTCGTAGATGTGGACCGAAAGCGCGGGCAGTGGTGGGGACTGTTCGGTGCCGGCCGCGACCGCCGCGAGGCGCGCGCCTGTCAGGCCGAGTGCGTCCGTGGCGGACTTTCGATCCGGGGCCGCACCACGGTCTTTCGCCCGCTTTGCGGTTCGTACCATCACGCGCCGCCGCCGTTTTCGCTCGAGTCGCCTGGGTCCAAGGAAGTAGTAGACGATCAGGCCGACGAGTGGCAGCGTCGCGAGGCTCACGATCCACGCGAGCGTCGCCAGTGGCGGGCGACGCTCGAGCAGGATGTAGCCGGATATCAACACGACCCAGACACCTTCGACGAGAATGAACCAGTCGGGCAGATGAAAGAACGTCATGCCCCGAACTCGCTCAGCGCACGCTCCGGCGGCACGGTCAGCGCGAACTCGCCAGGATTGCGCTGAAACCAGCTCGAGAGCAGCAGCAGTTCGTCGATCTCGTGCGTCGGCACCACGCGAGTTGCGCGCTCGGCCCCGTGGAAGACGCGGCGCCCCCATTCGGTGAACTCGAGGCGTTCACGTCGCGTCACCGGTGCCTTCAGGTCCGCGCGGACCGTGCCGCGCTTGATCAGGTAGATGCGCGTTTCAGGGCCGTGACCCGTGACCGGATACGCGAACGTGAGCGTCTCGACCGCGAAGCGGAGACGCTCGAACTGCGCGCGGAGTTGCTCGAGTCGCTGCAGCCTGTCGAGCACCTGCGCAGCGCGTTCGAACTCGAGTGCTTCGCTGTGCGCTTCCATCCGTTCCGTCAGGGCCCGCAGCGGTTCGTCGCTCGTGCCGTCGAGAAAGGCACGGGCCACGGCGAGCTGCGCGGTGTACGCCGATTCCGTGACTGCGCCGACGCAGGGTCCAAGACACTTGCCGATCTCGTGGCGGATGCAGCCCGGGGTCCGCGGCGTCGCGATCACCGGCAGCTCCGCCTGATCACGGAAGTGCATCGGCACATCGCTGGCACAGTCCCGGAGGCCCAGCACATCGCTCAGCTCGCGGAGCGATTCACCCACGCGACCGGCACTGAGATACGGGCCGTAGTAGATGCCTCGTTCATCGCCGGCGGCATCGCGTGTCACGGACAGCTTCGGCGCGCGGCCCGCCGTCAGTTTCACGAAGCAGTAGTGACGCGTGTCGCGCTTCATCATCCAGTTGTAGCGCGGCCTCAGCTGCTTGATCAGGCGCAGCTCTCGCAGCAGGGCCGCGAATTCACTCGGCTGATACTCCCATTCGATGCGTGCGGCGCGCCAGAGAATGCGGGCGCCCTTGTCATGCGGCCATTCCGCGCGGAAGTAGCTCAGGAGTCTCGTGCGCAGCTGTTTCGACTTGCCCACGTAGAGCACTTCGCCCTCGCCACCGACGAACCGGTAGGTGCCGGGACGATCCTGCGTACCGGCCTTGACGAGTTCCCGAAGCGCGTCCAGGTCGGTGACTGGCCTCCGCTTCCCCTTTCGCCTTCGATCGGCGGCTGGGCCGCCGGGCGTGTCGTTTGGCGTGACGTCAATCGTGATGCTCATGTCCGGTGCCGGCAGCCCTGTCGCGGCGGCAGCGCGCACCGCCTCCAGCTCGGCCAGCGTCACCGCGCGTTCGACGCTCAAGCGTTCGTCGCTGCGCCCGCGAGGCGACGCGACGCCGAAGAGCGCGAACAGGTCCCGCTGTTCCGCAGTCTGTGGACTCACGATTGGCACTTCCAGCAGAATACCGTGGTGCGGCCATCGATGGCTGCACTGTCCACCAGCGTGGTGCCGCAGCGCGCGCACGGAGCCCCGCCGCGCCCGTATGCCTGCAGATGCGGCACGAAGCCGCCGCGCCCGCCGCTCGCGTCCACGTAGTCCCGGAAGCTCGTCCCACGCATCGCGATCGAGGCACTGAGCACCTCGCGCACCGAGGCCAGCAGCGATTCCGACTCGCGCGCGGTGAGCGACGAGGCAGGCCGCGACGGGTCAATCCCTGCCATCCAGCACGCCTCATTGGCGTAGATGTTGCCCACGCCTGCCAGAACCCGCTGGTCCATAAGCACCTTCTTGATCGCCTGACACGACTTCCGAAGAGAAACCGAAAATCGCTCGGCGGTCAGCTCCGGGTCAAGCGGCTCGGGCCCGAGGACCGCCAGCGCCCGGTTCAGCTCACCGTGAGTGAACAGTGTCACGGTCCCCAGGCGTCGGATATCTCGGTAGTGCAACTGCCGGCCATCCTGAAATCGCATCGTCACGGCGAGATACTGCCGATCGCGCGGACTGATGTCTGAGGGGGCCGTCTCGACGAGCAGGGCGCCGGTGAATCGCGGCTGAACGACAATGGCGTCTCCGACGTCAAGCGCGAGGATGATCAGCTTGGCGCGTCGCCAGACGCGGACGATGGTGCGGCCCGAGATGCGAGACGCGAACTCGCCGGCAGCTGTGCCGCGCAGGACGTCACTTCGCGGCACCACCACCGACGCGATCCGTGCGCCGGCGACCATCGCTTCGAGGTCGCGTGCGATGGTCTCCGTCTCAGGCAGCTCAGGCACCGCGCTCCAGCGCGCGCCAGCCGATGTCCCGCCGGTGAAAGGCACCGCTGAACTGCACGCCGCCGGCCAGTGCTGCGGAGCGCTGCTGTGCCTCGCGCAGCGTCGGCGCCGTCGCTGATGCCGTGATGACACGACCGCCACTCGTGTGGAGGGACGCGCTGTCACCTTGCTGTGCGGTTTGCTGTGCGGTGCCGGCGTGGAACAGCCAGCAACCCTCCGGCACTCCCGGAAGCGTGATGGCGTCCCCGGTTCGCGGTGCGGCCGGATAACCTTCGGCCGCGACCACCGTCGTCACGACTGCCCGTGCCGGCGCGAACACCGGCACCGGTGCGATCCGCTCACCTCGTGCCACCTGCAGCATGGCGCGCAGGAGTGGCGCATCGGCTGCGAGTGCCGGGAGCACCACCTGCGTCTCGGGATCGCCGAAGCGACAATTGAACTCGACGACGCGCGGGCCCGACGGCGTGAGCATCACGCCGCAATACAGCAAGCCTCGAAACGGCATGCCGCGTGCCCGCATGGCTCGCAGCGTCGGCTCGATGATCACATCCATGATGTGCGCGATGCCTGGCGGCAGCGTGGCATCGCGCCAGGTGAACCCCGCGTCACCTGCGTCCGCCGGGCAGTAGGCGCCCATCCCTCCGGTGTTGGGTCCGGAATCCCCTTCGCCGACGCGTTTGTGATCCTGCGCCGCCGGCAGCGGCACTGCGGTCTCGCCATCCGTGATGACGAACAGGGACAGCTCCTCGCCGGTCATGAACTCCTCGACGAGCACTTCGGCACCCGCCGCGCCGAAGATGTCGTCTTCAAGCATTGATGTGATGGCGGTGTCGGCCTCGTCGAGCGTCATGGCGACCACCACGCCCTTGCCGGCGGCGAGACCCGAGGCCTTGATCACCACCGGTGCGCCGAACGCTCGCGCGGCGGCCCGTGCCGAGCTCACGGTCGTGTGCATCGATGCGCGCGCGGTGGGCACACCCGCGTCGTGCATCAGCGCCTTGGCGAAGGCTTTCGACGTTTCGATCTGTGCGGCCGCCGCCGTCGGGCCGAATACGGGAACGCCGCGCGCCATCAGCGCATCAGCGAGGCCGGCGGCGAGTGGCCCTTCCGGACCCACGATGACCGCATCCACTCGCTCGTCAACGGCAAGCGCAACCAGTGCGACGACGTCGTGCGCGGGGATCGGTACGCACCGAGCGAGTGCAGCAATTCCAGGGTTTCCTGGCGCCGCCAGCAGCGTTGCGTCAGGCTGTTCGAGCTTGATGCGCCAGGCGATCGCGTGTTCGCGGCCGCCGCCGCCGACGAGCAGGAGTTTCATGGCGCGTAATTTACCACGCCATGACTCCCGAAGACGATCAGCTCCCGGCTTTGCGTCGGAATGCGTCCGCCGCGCGCGACAAGGAATCGCCAACCTTCCCGAACGCATCCTTCGCCTGCTGGCCGTAATAGTCCGCCGCGCCGCGCACGTCGTCCGCATACGTGGTCTGCGGGCCCGTCCCATCGCGCTTCGGATACTCGCCGGCGAGGATGCGCGCATACGCCCCCGATGCCACCCAGCGTTGCAGTTCCGCCGCACGAACCGTATTGAACGGGTGTTCGCGCATTGCGGTGTTGATCGCCTTCAGCAGCGTGTCCCAGGCGCTGCCTTCGCTCTCGTACTCGGCCGCCTGCTTGAGGAAGGCGTCGAGATCGCCGTCGCCCGGCGTCGTCGAGCCGCCGGCGAGCTTGAAGAATGAACGCATGGCGAGTGTGGTGTCCTGCACGGCCAGGAGTGCGGCGCGATCGCAACTCAGCTCAGCCTTGCGGCTCCACTCCAGCAGCGCCAGCTGGAACGGCATCAGCGCAATGCCGGCAATGAACGGCAGCGCGCTGAATCCGACGGTGCTGACGATGATGGCAATCGTTCGGTAGGTCATGTGACCACTCGCGATATGCCCGACCTCGTGGGCCAGGACAAACCGTTGTTCCTCCTCGCTCAACACCGACAGCGTACCGGTATTGACCACGATGAACGGCCGCTCGAAGCCAACCGCCGCCGCATTCACGAACGGCGTGAGCGTCACATACAGGTCCGGGATCTCGTGCACGTCGAGTGCCGCGCAGACTTCGTGCAGCATCGCATAGAGGCGCGGATGCTGCGTCGGCCCGGTGCGCACGGCGTTGGAGAGAAACAGGTGCCGCAATCCGCGCTCGCCGAAAAAGCCGGCGACCTTCCGGATGATCTCGTCCACACCCGGCAGGGCGCGCAGCGTATTGAGCGCAGCCCGATCCGCCGGGTGCTCCCACGCGGTCGAGGAGATGCTTGGCAATGGCGTAATGGTCATGATGATCCTCGAACTGCGGGGAAGAGCAGGAGTGGTTTGGCAGAACCGACGTGACGCAGTGAAGCTCCCCGGCATTCGCTCCGAGACTGGAAGCGGTGCCGCACGAGCGCCGGCCTGACAACCCGGCTGCGTCCATACGGGGCGGAGTACCGCAGAGTGTCAGCGGGCAGGCATCGCTACAGGCCCTGGAGCGCCTGCTCCAGATCCCCCACCAGGTCTTCGGCGTCCTCTACGCCTACCGAGAGCCGGACCAGCCCCTCCGTGATGCCCAACGCCGCCCTTCGCTCAGGCTCGACCGACGCATGCGTCATGCTGGCTGGATGACTGATGAGACTTTCCACGCCGCCGAGCGACTCGGCAAGGCTGAACAGTCGGACACGGTCCAGCATGGTCTTGACCCCGTCGCGAGTGCCGAGTTCGATGGAAATCATCCCGCCGAAACCGGACATCTGCCGCGTCGCGAGTGCGTGCTGCGGATGCGACTCGAGGCCGGTGTAGAGAACGCGTTCGTGACCGAGGCGTTCCGCCAGCCAGCCGCCAATGCGCCGGCCGTTGCTGTCATGCGCCTTCATCCGGATGGCCAGCGTCTTCGTGCCTCTGAGACAGAGCCACGCATCGAACGGCCCGGGGACGGCACCGGCGGCGTTGAGGATGAACTGCAGACGAACGGCGAGTTCCTCGTTCGACGTGACCGCGATGCCGCCGATCATGTCGCTGTGCCCGTTCAGGTACTTCGTGCTGGAATGCCAGACGACATCGGCGCCGAATTCGAGCGGCCGCTGGAAGATCGGTGTGGCGAAGGTGTTGTCGACAATGGTGAGCGCGCCGGCACGGCGGGCGATCTGCACCGCGGCGGTGAGGTCGGTGAGCCGCATCAACGGGTTCGTCGGCGTTTCCAGCATCAGCGCGCGCGTCGCGGGAGTGACCGCGTCGGCGATGCGCTGGGGATCCGTGGTGTCGACGTACGTGAACGTGAGCCCGAACTGCCGCAGCAGCTTGTCGAACAGCCGGTACGTCCCGCCATACACGTTCTCGCCGACGATGATGTGGTCGCCGGAGCGGAACAACATCATCAGGCTGGTGAGGCAGCCCATGCCACTGCCGAACGCGAATCCGTGCGTCGCACCTTCCAGCGCCGCGACATTGCGCTCGAGTGCTTCCCGCGTCGGGTTCTTTCCGCGCGCGTACTCGTACCCTCGATGTACGCCGAACTCCTCATGCACATACGTGCTGGTCAGGTAGAGGGGCGTCATGATCGCGCCGCAGGTCGGGTCGGGACGCTGTCCGGCGTGGATCGCGCGCGTGGACGGGCCGTCGCGCAGGTCGGTGTCGAAGATGCGGGTCATCGGAATCGGAGTGAGGGAGAGTGGAATCGTAACGGCGCGTCCGGCCCGTTGCACGACGGTCCGGGGGACGCGGCGTGACCGACGTTCAGACCCGCGACTCCCAGTCCTCGGCCGGACTCGACCCGTTGCATTCATCGGGCGTCCCACGCTGCCTGGTGGTGGACGATGAGCCACGCATCCGCGGGATCCTCGCGCGAGTGATGCGCGCCGACGGCTTCGAGGTCGTGGAGGCCGGAAACGGGCTCGAGGCCGTGGCCTCCATGGAGGCCCAGCCGGCGACACTCATTCTCACGGACGTCGAGATGCCGAACATGGATGGCTTCTCGCTGCTGCGTGAAGTGCGCCTGCGGTGGCCGGACTCCGCCGTGATGATGATCAGTGGCAATGGTGACGTGCAAACCGCCGTCAGCTGCCTCTCGGTCGGTGCGATGGACTACCTGACGAAGCCATTCCATCTGGAAGAGGTCCGGGCGCGGATCACGTCGGCGCTCGAACGCCGGCGGCTCGTGCTGGAGAACCGTGAGTACCAGACGCGACTCGAACAGAAGGTGCAGACGCAGGCCCGCCGCATCGAGCAGCAGTTCCTCGGCGGAGTGCAGGCGCTGGCCGAGGCACTCGAAGCGAAGGACCCGTACACACATGGCCACAGCACGCGCGTCAGCCAGTACGCAACCGCCATCGCGCGTCGACTCGAGCTGCCGGCGCACGTGGTCCGCGCGGTCACGCTCGGCGGTCGACTGCACGATATCGGGAAGATCGGCGTGCGGGAGGAGATCCTGACCAAGCCGGGACGGCTGACGGCGGAAGAGTATGCGCACGTCATGACTCATCCAGCGGTCGGATGGCGGATCCTCTCGGCCATGGTCGACGATCAGCCCGAGCTGCTCAACATCGTGCGGTCACACCACGAGCGGATCGATGGCGCCGGACTGCCTGACGGACTGAAAGGTGCCGGGATTCCACTCGAGGCGCGCATCGTTGCCGTTGCCGACAGCTTTGACGCCATGACCAGCGGACGTCGGTACCGGGACGACGGTGGAAAGCTGCTGCCCGAGGCCATACAGGAACTCCGCCGCTGTGCCGGCACACAATTCGACTCGCATTGCGTCGAAGCCTTTGTGGCGGCCCTCGACGCGGGCGAGATCACGCTGCTGCAGCGGACGGATCTGTATCAGTAGGTGCGGCGTGCGTGACGACGGTGATGCGTGATGGCTGTTTGTAGTGTGCCAGCCTCTCCTCGCACCACGCACGCACGGCGTCGCCCGTCACGTCTCCGTGAACGACGATGTCGATGTCATGTTCGTGCAGAGGTTCCGGCACCCCCGTCACGTCCACACGTCGCACTCCAGGCATCGCGCCGATCGTCCGCTGCAACTCGGCGGGGAAGATGTTGAATCCATTGCGGGTGAACATCGGCTTGATCATTCCCTGAAACGTGACGCAGCCCTCCGAGTCGATCTGACCGGCATCCCCGGTATGCAACCAGCCGTTCTTCCGGCGCAGCCCGTCTGCCCCGCCGGAGACATATCCCGGCCCGACAGTCGCTCCCCGGACGCAGATTTCGCCGTGTGATCCGACCGGGCAATCCGCTCCAGAGCCGGACTCGCGAATCGAGACCTCCGTGCCCGGATACGCAACACCGAGTGAGCCAATGCGATTCGGTCGGTCGACGCGGTTGAAGAGCGCGACCGGACCGGCTTCGGTGAGTCCGTACCCCTGTCGCAACGGACAGCCAGTCGCCTTTTCCCATGCCTCCTGGACCCAGTTCGGGAGCACGGCGCCGCCGCAGATGCACACGCGCAGTGCGGGGAGCGGAAACGCCCCGCCTCGTCGTTCGATCACACTGAGCATCGCGATGAAGACGGCAGGAACGGCTGCCAGCAGCGTCACCCGCTGTCCGGCGAGCAACTCGATCGCACTGGTGGGATTGAAGCGTCCCATGGTGGTGACTCGCGCTCCGGACAGCATAGGCGCCGCGAGCGTCACGGTCAGACCGAAGAGATGACCGTACGGCAGCACGGCGAGTACGTGGTCGGCATCCGTCAATGCGGAGGCAATCACCGATGCTCGAGCGTTCGCAAGGAGGTTGCCGTGTGTGAGAATGGCGCCAAGCGGCCGTCCCGCCATCGCCGAGGTGTACACGACGACGGCTTCGTCATCACTGCCTCCCGCACCGGCGTCGCCCTCCAGGGCCAGCCCGACGTGCGAGCCCAGGTCGATCCTGCTGACGGCGCCGTCCAGATGCAGGTCGGCGTGAGTCGGGGCATGGTCGAGCCGAACCTGCGGGATGTGCGCAGCGAGCTTCGGCGCGAGATCGCGCACCGTGAACACGGCGCCAACGTTCGCGTCGGCGATCTGTTCAGCGATCTCATGTGGGGAGCACAGCGGGTTCAGCAGGACGGCGCCGCGCCCGTCGCTTGCGGCAAGTGCTGTCAGAAACGCCGGCCCGGTGGGGAGCAGAATGCCGGATCGCATCCCGTAGAGGCGACGCGCGAGGGGTCCCGCGCGCTGGAGAAGCGTCAAGCCAGCGCCCACCAGGCTGGCTGCCGGAATGCCGTCAACAGTGCCGTGGCCCGCCCCCAGCGCATAGGGGAGCATCGAAAGTGGATTGCTCATGGTTCGGCCCGCTGCGATCTTTGTTGGCTACTGAGGATCGGCGCGGAACGTAGTGTGCAGGGGTGACCCGTGACAGCACGCGAGCGTCAAAGAATGCGTTCTTGGGCGCCGTGAGGAACGGAGCTTGCGACACCCTTACTGGAGCGCGGTAGTCCACCCATCGAAAGGCCGCCGCGGCTGCTTCGGTACAGTTCGCTCCACCCACCCTGTTATTCGCACATGTCGTCCTTCGAAGGTCTGATGGTTTCTGTGTCGGGAGTCCGTGGGCGCGTTGGCGCCGGCCTGACTCCTGAGGTCGTTGCCACCTACGCCGCCGGCTTTGGCGCGTGGGCGATGTCGAGGAACCCCGGCCGGCCGATCGTCGTCGGACGGGACAGTCGCGTCTCCGGTCCGTTGTTCCACCGTGTCGTCCTCTCCGCGCTGGAATCCGTTGGCTGCAATGTCATCGACATCGGCGTGGTACCCACGCCGACCGTGCAGCTCGCCGTGGAGCATCACCACGCCGCAGGAGGGCTCGCGATCACGGCCAGCCACAACCCCGTGGAGTGGAATGCCCTCAAGTTCATCGGCTCGTCGGGCCTCTTTCTCGATCAGGCGGACAGCCTGAGTTTCCGGGCTGCCACCGATGCTGGTTTTTCCCGGGCGACATGGGACAGACTGGGATCGACATCGAGCGACGATGCGGCGATACAACGGCACATCGACCTCATTCTCGCACTGAAGTACCTCGATCTGCCGGCCCTCCGCGCACGCCGGCTCCGGGTTGCGCTGGATTGCGTTCGCGGGGCGGGCGCCCGGATCATGCTGCCGCTGCTCGACGCACTCGGCTGCATCGTCACCGCGATCCATACCGAACCGGACGGCAGATTTCCGCACCCCCCGGAGCCGATCGCCGAGAATCTTGGCGATCTCGCGGCGCTGGTGCGGGAGACCGGTGCCGACATCGGGCTTGCCGTGGACCCGGACGTGGACCGTCTCGCCATCGTAGATGAGACCGGCGCTCCGATCGGTGAGGATTACACGCTCGCGTTTGCCACCGCGCTGGTGCTTCGGCGCACCCCCGGAGTCGTCGTGACGAATCTGTCCACGAGCCGAGTCGTGGAAGACGCGGCACTCGCGGCGGGGCAGCGGTGCGTCAGATCTCCGGTCGGTGAGGCCAACGTGGCGTCCGCGATGCAGGCAGAGCAGGCGGCGATCGGTGGTGAAGGCAACGGCGGGGTGATCCTGCCGGAGCTCCATCTGGGTCGTGATGCCCCCGCGGGTGCGGCGCTGGTGCTGCAATTGCTGTGTGAAACAGGGCTTACGCCGTCCGAGCTCAAGGCAGCTTCCCCGCGGTACGAGATTGTCAAGGACAAACTGGATCGACCGGACGCGCCACTGGGCGACGTGTACGCGGCGCTGCGCGCGGCGTTTCCGGATGCAGCAGTCGATACTCAGGATGGATTGCGGCTCTCCTGGCCGGATCGCTGGGTGCATGTCCGGCCATCCGGAACGGAGCCGATCGTGCGTGTGATCGCCGAGGCGCCGACACTGGCCGAGGCGGAGGAGCTGGTGGCGTTGTCGCGGGAACCGCTTGATGAACTCGTGCGCGCATCTGCGCGCTGAGTGTTCAATTCTATGTCACACCGAAAGGACTGAAGCCCTATGTGCGGAATCGTCGGATATGTCGGAACCAGGGAATCGACCCCGCTGTTGCTGGAAGGTCTGCGGCGGCTCGAGTACCGAGGCTATGACTCGGCGGGCGTCGCCACGATGAACGGCAACGGCGTCGAGATGCGTCGTGCAGCGGGGAAGATCGCGAAGCTCGAGCAGGCCATCGCGGACAGCCCGACGCACGGCTCGGTCGGCATCGGGCACACGCGCTGGGCGACGCACGGGCCGCCGACCGAGCGGAACGCTCACCCGCACATGGACGAGGGTGGCACGATTGCCGTCGTTCACAACGGGATCATCGAGAACTCGTCGTCACTGAAGCGGTCACTCGAGGGCCGCGGTCACATCTTCACCTCCGACACCGACACCGAGGTGCTCTCGCACCTGATAGAGGAGCTCTTTGATGGCAGCCTCGAAGACGCGGTCGTGCAGGCGCTCAAACGCGTCGAAGGCACGTACGGCATCGCGGTCATCTCGAGCCGTGACAAGGACAAGATCGTTGCGGCGCGCAAGGGCAGCCCGCTGTTGATCGGCGTCGGCAAGGACGAGTGGTTTGTCGCCAGCGATGTCTCGGCCATCCTCGCCCATACGCGCGAAGTCGTGTATCTCGAGGACGGGGACGTCGCTGTGCTCACGCGCTCCGGCTTCCGGGTGATCGATCACTCGCAGAGCACGGTCACGAAGGTGATCAAGAAGATCGACTGGGATCTCGATCAGATCGAGCGTGGCGGCTATGCGCACTTCATGTTGAAGGAGATCTTCGAACAGCCGATCACGGTCGAGAACACGATGCGAGGCCGCATGCTCCAGGAAGAGGGCACCGCCAAGCTCGGCGGCCTCAATCTCACCGATGAGCAGCTGCTGAAAGTCGACAACATCATCATCACCGCCTGCGGCACGTCGTGGCACTCCGCGTTGATCGGCGAGCAGTTGCTGGAGGAGTTCGCCCGGATCCCGGTGGAGGTGGAATACGCCTCGGAATTCCGCTACAAGAACCCCATCGTCACGGACCGCACGCTGTGCATCGTCATCTCGCAGTCCGGCGAGACCGCTGACACGCTGGCAGCGCTTCGCGAGGCAAAGGCTCGTGGCGCGAAGACGCTGGGGCTGGTCAACGTCGTTGGCAGCACCATTGCCCGCGAAGCGGATGGCGGCATCTATCTCCACGCCGGCCCCGAGATCGGCGTCGCGAGCACGAAGGCATTCACAAGTCAGGTCATCGCGCTGACCTTGCTGGCGCTGAAGCTGGGCCGGCTGCGTACCATGAGCATCCTTCAGGGCCGACAGGTGATCGCGGCATTGTCCGCGTTGCCGGCACAGCTGAAGGAAATCCTTGCTCGCGCGTCCGACGTCGAGGCAGTCGCGGAAGAATTCAAGAGCGCGCAGAATTTCCTCTACCTCGGGCGTGGCTACAACTTCCCGAGTGCGCTGGAAGGCGCGCTCAAGCTGAAGGAAATCAGCTACATCCACGCCGAGGGATATCCCGCGGCCGAGATGAAGCACGGGCCGATTGCGCTCATCGACGAGAACATGCCGGTGGTCTTCATTGCGCCGCACGACGCGGTCTTCGACAAGGTCGTGAGCAACGTTCAGGAAGTGAAGGCTCGACGGGGGACTGTCGTCGCTGTCACGACGCGGAACGAGGAATCGCTCGAAGGGCTGCTCGACCACGAGTTCCGTATTCCTGAGACGATGGACATGCTGACGCCAGTGCTCGCGAGCGTGCCGCTCCAGCTGCTTGCGTACTACATCGCCGTGAAGCGCGGCTGTGACGTGGATCAGCCACGGAACCTCGCGAAGAGTGTGACGGTGGAGTGATCGCCGTTGTGTTCGCGGCATGGCGTGACGAAGGGGGTGCTTCCGGATCGGAGGCACCCCCTCGCGCTTCTGTCGCACACGTCACCGGGAATCAGTACAGCGTGCGCCCGTCACCCAGCAGGTTCACACCGCAGTCACGTCCCGGCTGCAGGCACCGCGTGACGATCGTACGGAAATATTCCGGCGACCAGCCATTCATCCAGTCGGCATGCGCAGAGTACCCCCCGCGCGTGGCCAGCGAGTACATGTCCGAGGTCAGTCGCCAGAAGTTCGAGTTCATCCCTGCCGTCACCGGCCAGTGAAAGATCTCGGTGATGATCGGCAACATGACCGGGTGGGTGGCAGGACAGGTTGATCGTTCGGGTGGATTCCGGTAGTCGGGATAGGCCATGTGACTCTGATGATCCGGCGAATCGCGTCGCACGCCGTCCCAGCACTGTGGGAAATTGATCACGAGCGTCACCACATCACCGACCGGGCAGTCCGGCATCGCACCGGTGTTGGCGCGCGTCGTGGTCTGACACCCCCAGCTCGCGACCTCCAGCTGGTTGATGACCTGCCGGCGGCCGACGGTGCTCTTGTCGCCGGCAATCATCACCAGTCCGGCGGGAATCTCGCGTACCGTTCCGGGATCGACGTTGTAGCCGGTCTTGTAATAGATGGTCGCAAAGTCGGGCGGGATGATCTCGCTCGTGCGCACGTCGAACAGCGCCGGAACCCAGTAGCCGGTGCGATTGACCGTACCGCCGGTGCAGCTGCCAGCGCCGCTCGTGGTCACGGATGCCGACGTGGAGGATGGCGACACACCGACGTTGCCGAAGAACATGTGCAGGTGCGAACTGTTGGCCGCACCGGGAAACACGATGGGATCGAAGAAGGCCATCTTTGTGAGCTGGCACGTCATGCGAAAGCTGCCTTCGCCCATTGGTGCGCCGGGCAACACGCCGTCTCGCACGAGTTCCCGATCGACACCGGTGTCACCGAGTGGGATCTGAAGGATCGCGGCGTCCAGACCTGCCATCTCCGGCATGATGTTCGGCACGTCCTGCGTCTTCAGCTCACCGATCTCGCAGCGCACATACGGCGCCGCAGGTGCGCCCGTGAACCCGCGCTCGTATCCGCTGGGTGCGCACGGCACCGATCCATGGAACTCCTGCGTGTACGACGCGCCGTTGCTGGCAACGAGACGCACGTCGCGGCGTCCGATGAACGTGCACACGGCGCCCGTGGTGGAGCAGAAGCTGAATTGCGGCGGCGAAGCGGGGCGCACCGTCAGACTGCGCACGACGCTGAGCGGCGTGCCGCTGATCATCGCCCGTATCGTCAGCGCCGTGCCTGGCACCTGCGCGGTGTATGTCGCACGATAGCTCGAGTCCCATGCGAAGTAGCTCACTGGCCCGAGCTTGCCTGACGCGCTGCCACCGGACGCGGTCAACTCGACTGTGAGACCAGGTCCGATGCGCTTTGCGCCCGCGTCACGGGGGACGACCGATACGGTGACGGCCCGCCCCACTGCCACGGAGTCTGATGACAGGGTCAGCGTTGACGCGCTCGCCGAAACTCCGCTGCCGTCGGGAGCAGGTTGCGGGTTGACCAGCGCGTCCGGTGAACACGAAATCGCCGCGACGATGGTCGACACACCAATCCATCGCCAGCCGACGCCCGGCCTCGCAGTTCGTCTGGATTCGTGGAAGAAAGGCACGTGGCAAACGGATGGAGCGGAGAGTGCATGAAGCATCGCCGAGAACTCCAGCAAGACTTGCGCCCGTTTATGGGTCAACCCGTCGGCGGAGCCGCCACAACCCTCAGGGCACACTCGCCACCGGCCCTGCAAGCCGCTGCACGAGTGCTCCCCAGAACTCCACGGAGGTATGGAACGCCTCCACCCCAACGCGCTCATCTCGACCATGCGCCCGTGACGGCGCAGACTGTTCCGCCGCCATCGCGGACACACCATAAGTGGGGATGCCCGCGTTGCGCGTGAAGAGGCCATCGGTTGCGCCAGTGGACATCTCCGGCCCAACCGTCGCACCACCGAAGAACCGGCTCGACAGCGCTGTCATCGCGGCCATCACGTCCGGTCGGAGCGGGGACGGCGGCGACGGTACCACCTCTCGTGTCCGTGTCACGGTCACCGCAGTCCCGACCACGCGCTGCAACACTGCCATCACGGAGTCGACAGGGTCGTCCGGAAGCATGCGGCAGTTCACCAGCGCAGTGGCGCGCTGCGGCAACGCGTTGTCGGCGTGACCGCCGGCGAGCCGCGTCGCGACGCACGTCGTGCGGAGCACGGAGTTGAAGTACGGGTTTTCCGCACCAAGGGCCTTGACGTTGGCCTGACCCAGCTGACCATCGGCAACGTTGCGCATGATGGTCGCGAGTTCAGGCGTTTGCGATGTCGCGGCGGCGCGGAAGAACGCGGTCGACACCTCGTTCAGCCTGACCGGGAACTCATACGCGCCGAGTCGCGAGAGCCCCGCTGACAGTTCGTAGATCGCGTTGTCGGCCCGCGGCACTGAGCTATGCCCACCGGCGTTCGTTGACTCGAGTGTGAAGTCGGCATAGACCTTCTCGCTCGCCTGCATGGAGACGTTGATCGCCCGGCCCTGCACCGTGGTGACGCCACCGCCATCCGTATTGAGTGCGAACTCCGCGTCGATCAGCGATCGGTGATTCGCCAGCAACCAGCGAATCGCGCGACCGTCAGTCTCTTCGTCGGCACTGAGCACGGCAACGAGGTCCCGATCCGGCATCCATCCGGCTCGCTTCCAGCGCAGGAAGGTGGCGACGATTGCCGCGACGCCGGCCTTGTTGTCATCCACGCCGCGTCCGTAGTACCAGCCATCGGCCTCACCAAAGGTGAACGGCGGCCGCGTCCAGTCACTGGCGAGCGCTGGCACCACGTCCAGGTGCGCCATCAGCATGATCGGCTTTCGGCCGGAGGGGCGCCCGCGATAGCGCACCACCAGTGATGTCAGCGTGGGTGACGGTCCAAGCAGCTGTACGTCTTCAGCCGCAAATCCTGCGGCACGGAGTCGGCGTGCAATGGTCCGCGCGAGCTGCGGGACGCCGGCCGTACCGCTCGAGGAATTGATGCTGACAATCTGACTGAGGATCGCGCGCTCTTCGGCGCGTTCGCGGACGCGGGGTGACTGTGCGCCGGCTGCCGTCGCAATGCACACCAGCAGCGCACACGCGCATCGGAGCGATGCGCCGCTCACGTTGACGGCCGTGAGGTCTTCCCGGCCGCCTTTCGCGGTGCCGTGGAGCCCGACGTCTTCGTGGCTCGCTTTGCCGCTCGCTTCACCGTGTGCGCGGCGGCGTCGAACTCGGGCGCCGTCGACTCGGCAACGCGCTCCCAGAGCCGGATGCCGCCCACGATTGCATTCTCGTTCGATCCACGGGTGGTCGCGTCGGGCAACGTGACGAGCTTCCGCGCATTGCCGCCGCCGAGCACGATCCCATCACAGAGCAGAGCGGCGCGGAACAGATCACACACCTTGTGGACATGCCGCTCCCACCGTTCGTCGCCCAACCGGGCCAGGCCGGCTTCGCCAAGGTAGTCCTCGTAACTGCGCTCCTTGCGGTACGGCAGGTGAGCGATCTCGAGCGGCTCGACCCGCCAGTCGTCGACGATCGACGTGCCGAGCCCTGTGCCGAGTCCGAGAAAGAGCATGCGGCCACCCGAGTAGCTCCCGAGCGCCTGCATGGCCGCATCGTTGATCACCCGGACCGGCTTGCCGAATTCCTTCTGGAAATCGAGCGTCGTCCACCCGTCGGCGATATTGATCGGTTCCCGGAGCGGGCGGTTGTCCTTCACCGGCCCGGGGTAGCCAAGGGAGATCACGTCGAACTCCCAGTCCCTGGTCAGCGCGAGGACGCCGGCCACCATGTCCGCAGCCGTCATTGACGGACCGGATGGGATCCGGTGTGTCACCCGGTCCCACGAGCCTGCGACCTTCACATGCGTACCACCGACATCGATGACAAGGACTCTCACGACAGGCTCTCCGGGCAACAGCTCGTCGCCAGGTTCAACCGGTGTGGCTCACCGCATTGGACCCGACGCGCAGGACAGGGGATGCCGGAGTCTGGTGCATTGGGGGTGGCACGTCAACATTGCGGGCCATGCGAATCCTCCTGCAGAGAGTCAGCCGTGCCGAAGTTCGGGTCGATGGCCGTGTCACCGGTGAGATCGGTGTGGGCTATCTCGTGCTGGTTGGGATCACGCACGACGACACACCGGAGCGCGTGCGCTGGATGGCTGACAAGGTCGTTGGGTTGCGCCTGTTTCCTGACGCGGACGGAAAGATGAACCTTGCACTGGCCGACGTTGGAGGTGCCGTGCTCGTGGTGAGCCAGTTCACGCTCTACGGTGACGCCAGCAAGGGCCGTCGCCCGAGCTTCATCGCCGCGGCGCGCCCCGAGGTCGCCGTCCCGCTCTACGAGCAGTTCATTGCGTTGATCCGGGCACAGGGCCTTCGGGTTGCGACCGGAGAGTTTGGTGCGATGATGCAGGTCGAATTGATCAACGATGGTCCCGTGACTCTTTCGCTGGAATGCTAGCCTGATGCGTGTCGTCCTTGCTTCACAATCCCCGCGCCGCCGTGAGCTGCTCTCGCTGGTCGGAATTTCACACGAAGTGCAGCCAGCCGACATCGACGAGACTCCGTGGCCGGATGAGATGCCCGTGCCGCACGCTGAGCGACTGGCCAAGGCCAAGGCGCATGTGATCGCGATGCGTGAACCAGACGCGGTGGTGATTGCAGCCGATACGATCGTCGTGATCGACGGGGCGATTCTCGGCAAGCCTGCCGACGCCGCGGATGCCCGCACCATGCTGCGGCGGTTGAGTGGCCGAACTCACGAGGTGTATACCGCCGTTGCGGTCGCGAGGGGTGCGCACGTGGCATCGGACGTCGTGCGCGTTCAGGTGCGATTCCGTGCGCTCGATGACGAGACCATCGCGCGCTACGTCGACACCGGCGAGCCGATGGACAAGGCGGGTGCGTACGGAATCCAGGGATATGGCGCAACGATCGTCGAACACATCGAGGGTGATTACTTCGCAGTGATGGGACTGCCGTTGACCACCGTCGTTGATCTCGCCGCGAGACTCGGCGTGCGATATCGATTCGGTCCGCTGGCCCGGGATTGAGCACGCATCCGGGACTGCGCTCCCTGCGGCGCTATCCGCTCCGGGCGGCTGCAGCCCCCGCGCTACGCTCGCCGTACGTCGCAGCATAGCCGGACTTCCAGCGCTCGACGCGTGAGAGGACGTCGGCGACGGTGATGCGGGGCATCCGGTCAAGCCGGTTCTCCATGCTGATCGGGTAGTCCTCACCGGGCTCAGCGTAGGCATCGATCATGAGATCGTGGAAGCGTCGATAGGGTCCGACACGCTTCGGGTTCGAATAGCCGATGAGACTCACGACAGGTCGATCGAGCGCCACGGTGACGTGCAACGGGCCCGTGTCGGGTGACAGCACGAGTGCGGCGCCATCGATCAGCTGAACCAGCCCGCGAAGCCCGCTGCCGAGCGCGCTGACGACGGGCACCCTGGCCGTCTGCATGATCACACGTTCTGCGCCAAGCTCGCGATCGGAGCGACCGCCAACGAGCACCGGCTGCAGCCCGAAATCGCCGTACAACACATCACAGACCGCGGCCCAGCGCTCAGGCAACCAGTCCTTCTGGGCCTTGCTCGTCGCCACGACGATTGGCGCAATCGGGCGCGAGAAATCCTGCAGGCGTTCCCGCTGCTGCCCGCGCTCATGCGGCCATGGGCCGAGGTTCCAGTCCGGTGGTCCATGTGGCACGCCCAGCGCATCGAGGAATTCCAGATACTGGTCCTGCACGTGCTGCATCGCATGCGGCGGGATCTGGGCATTCGTGAAGACCCAATTCATGTCGCGCGCGCGGGCCATGTCGAATCCGAGCTTCACCGGCGCCTTGACCATCCGTGTGATCATGCCGGCCTTCAGGTACACCTGCAGCGCGAGCGCGAGGTCGAAACGCCGTGTCGAGAGCTGGCGGCGGATGTCGTTGAAGGCCCGCAGACCGTTCCCCCGCTCGAAGAGCAGGATCTCGCTGATGTCCGGATGGCCGCGAACGAGGGTCGCAGGTCCGGGCTGCAGGATCCACGTCACGGTGGTGGCCGGGTGATGCTTCCGCAGCGCAGTGAGCACAGGCAGCACGTGCACCGCGTCACCCACGGCGCTCATCATCACGATGCAGACGCGATCCAGCGAGGACCGCACGGACGCAGTCCCGCCGGGTTGCAGTGGCATCAGCCGCCCAGCCGCTCGATGAGTGCTGCGAACCCGGGCTGGCCATCGCGGGACAGCCACTTTCTCGCCGATCGCACCAGGCGGTCCACGTTCATCCACTCCGCGTTCTTCTCGGCGAAACGGAGCGTGTCCACATCCAGAACGTATGCCAAGAGCCTGTCATCGTCGTCGTTGGCGATCAGGATGTTCTTCACGTTGAGGTCGGGATGGTATGCCCAAGTGCGCGCGAGGCGCCGCAGCAGCGTGACCGTGGCCTCGATGGCAGGCTTGTGGTCAAAGCCCTCCTCAGTGCGCGCGAGCACCGAGGCGAGGTCACTGGCATCGGGGATCTCGCGTGTCACGACGTCAGCACGCCACAGCTGGCCGAGGAATGCCGGGTAGAGCGCGTATCCAAGCACGTGCGATGTCGGGATGCCGACATGGCGCAGCGTCCAGCTTCGCCGCAGCTCGTCAGCTGCCCGCGGCACGCGGAACAGGTCGCGCGACAACGGCGAGAGCAGCCCGCCGTGAGTGTTGTGCCGGACGACGACCCGCACGTCTTCCACGTCGGCCAGGGGCACCGAATAGACCGTCTGGCGCCCCGACAACGCGCGGCGATCAGGATGCGCGGCGGCCCACTCGTACAGTGTCTCGTGCCGCTGCAGCATGGACTCGAGCAAGTCCATCGCACTGCCGTGTGCGACGATCGTGGCATCACGGACCATCTTCGTCGCGTATCCTGAGGGGAACATGCCGTCCGGAATCAGGCCGCCGGGCGACGCGATCGGCGACCCGGCAAACGGCGAAACTGCATCGTGAACATTGATCATGGTGCCCGTACCCGTCCAATTGCCGTCAGCATCGCACGCGACTTGTTCTCTGTTTCCATCCACTCGTGAGCCGGCACTGAATCGTACACGATCCCGGCGCCAACCTGAACACTCGCCTCACCTCCGGCAAGGACGCAGGTGCGAATGGTGATCGCCAGATCCATGCGACGGTCGCCCGCCGCAAGGTAGCCGACCGCTCCGGCGTACGGGCCACGCCGCTCCGGCTCGAGTTCGTCGATGATCTCCATCGCCCGGACCTTCGGTGCGCCAGTCATTGTGCCGGCTGGAAACGTGGCTCGCACCACGTCCAGCGCCGACGTCGCGTCGCTCACCTCGCCGGTCACCTCGCTCACGAGATGGAGCACATGCGAGTACCGCTCCACCGTCATGAATTCCGTCACCTGCACCGAACCGAATCGGGCCAGTCGCCCAACGTCGTTTCGCCCGAGATCCACCAGCATGACGTGCTCGGCGCGCTCCTTTTCATCGGCGGTGAGCTCCGCTGCCAGACGATCGTCGTCCGCGGCACTCAGGCCACGCCGCCGGGTGCCTGCGATGGGCCGCACGGTCACGGTCCCACCGGCCAGCCGCACGAGCACCTCCGGTGAACTCCCGACCAGCTCCATGTCATCGAGCACGAGATGGTACATGTACGGCGACGGGTTCAGCGCGCGCAATGTGCGGTACAGCGTCAGGCCGTCGAAGTCGTGGGGGAGAGATATCCGACGGGTGAGCAGGCACTGGAAGCAGTCGCCGGCCACGATGTACTCACGGATCCGCTCGACCGCTGCTTCGAAACCTGCCCGGGTGAAACTCGAACGACCTTCGGCAATCGGTGCGGCGTCGTCGAGCACAAGGGGCGCCAGCGAGGCCGTTGCGTGGAGCCGACTGATCGCGTCGCGCACCTCCGTCACTGCCGCGTCGTACGCCGCGCGAAGCAGCCCCTCGTCACGGCTGTCCACAGGGACCGCAGTCACGACCCTCGCCCGCGACTTCAGGTTATCGATGACCACCATCGTTCGCGTCATCACGAAGAGCGCATCCGGAGTGGCCGTCCCGCGCGGCGGTGCGTTTGGGAGCCGCTCGATGTAGCGAACCATGTCGTAGCTGAAGAATCCGACCGCACCCGCCCAGAAGTCCTCCAGCCCGGGGACGGTCACCGGGTCGTAGAGCGTGATTTCAGCGCGCAATGATTCGAATGGGTCGCTGACGGCTGTTGCACCGTGCCAGCCTTCAGCCGGCGTCCAACGATCCACCATGCCGTCACGCAGCCGCCAGGCGCTCCGCGGCTCCGTGCCGAGAAACGTGTAGCGGGCCCACGTCTCGCTGCCGGCCGGTGCGGACTCGAGCAGAAAGGCGAACGGGCCGCGCCTCAGCTTCGCGAAGGCTGACACCGGCGTGTCGAGATCGAGCAGGCAGTCCTGCCACACGGGCACGAGCCGGCCGGGTGCCGCCATCCCGCGAAACTCGTCGTACGATGTGACCAGAGACACGAGGGGAGGGCTGAAAGTCGCGGGTGCCGCCAGCGGCCAATCCGGGAGAGATTGCCCTCATGCGACGAGCACTGTGCCGAGAGATGGTGCTGGCGATGCTGCTGCTGACGGTGAACCCTCATACCGTACTCTGCCAGCGTGCCGAATGGAATGATTCAGCGTCCGTCGGGCTCGCGCAACGCGCCACGTGGCGACGCTCCGCCCAGCTCGCGGACACGACCTTGCGCGACTACTCCGCACGCGCGCGCGGGTACGTGACGTTTCTTGCCCAGGCGGGCGAGGGCCTTGCAGAGCCGCCCAAGGTCGTCAAGGCAGACGAACTGGGTCTGGAGATCTTCTGGCGGTCGCCCGACCAGAGCAAGCAGCGGATTCTCGGCCGGCGTGACACGCTGCTGCTGCCAACCGACATCGACTACCACCGCGATCACCTCGGCATCATCCAGAACAACTTCCCCGACATCATCAGGCTCGGGGACGGCGATGAGGTGCTCGACGTGCCGCATCCGCTGTCGCCGCGTGGCATGGCGGAGTACGAATACCGGATTGCCGATTCGTTGATCATCAGGCTCGCGGATCGCACCATCGAGGTGATGCAGCTCAGCGTGCGTCCCCGCAACGATCGCCTGCCGCGCGCGGTCGGGGCGCTGTTTGTCGAACGTGGCACCGCGCAGGTCGTGCGCATGGCGTTTTCGTTCACGCGCGTTGCACTCAAGGACAAGTCACTCGAGGACGTGTCGGTGATCCTCGAGAACGGGTTGATCGAGGATCGGTATTGGCTGCCCCGGCGTCAGCAGATCGAGATCCGGCGCAGCGGCACCTGGCTGGACTTCCCGTTCCGCGGCATCATCCGTGGTCGCTGGGACATCAGGGACTACGAGATCAATTCCGGCCTGCCGTCGGCGCTGTTCGCCGGTGCAGAGATCGAACTGGCGCCGCCGGAACGTCGTGCCGAATTCAGGTTCAGCGGTGAGTTGCTCGATGGCCTCCCGTCGGACGTCCGGACGGTTCAGGATGCGGATGTCCGGGCTGTTCAGGATGCGGCACGTGAGCTGGTTCGCGCCCAGGCGCTGCAACGCACCCGTGCCACATCACTCCAGGCGCGCAGCCTGTCCGACTTCGTGCGCGTGAACCGGGTCGAGGGTCTCGCGCTCGGTGCTGGCCTGACGCAGCGACTCGGCAGCGGCGTGCGGCTTGGCGGAACTGCCCGCATCAGTACTGAAAACGCACGCATCCGCGGCGCCGCGACGCTTGCATGGGAACGCGCCTCCGGTGCCGGGCTTTCCGTGCGCGCCGAGCGGCAGCTTGGCGACCTCGGAATCGTCGCGGAAGGCTCGCTGACGCGAAACAGTCTCGCCGCGCAGGAGTTCGGCTCCGACTGGACCAGTCCATTCGAGCGTCGGCAGATCGTCGTCCGAGCTGACATGCCACCGCTGCTCGATCGCCGCTGGCGCGTCAGCGTCGAAGCGGCGCTCGAGCGGCATCAGAATGCGCGCGTCAATGCCACGCCCACGCGTGGCGAGTACGCGCGCGTGCCGGCGATCCTGGCGGGAGACTTCGCACGTGCATCGCTCCAGCTTCGGCGCGCGACGTCGCTGGGCCCCTGGGGGACGGAGATTGCGCTCGCCGCCAGAAGTGATGCAGTGCATGTGCGCGCAAGCTCGACCGCTCTCGCACGAGGAATGATCGATCTCGACATCCAGCGTCCTGTTGGCCGTGATCGGCTCGTCCTGCGCACGATCGCGGCGGGGGTGACCGGGCAGCGTATCCCCATGCAGTACGAGGCGTGGCTCGGTGGACCCATCACGGCACCGGGGTACGGCTTTCATGCGCTGCGTGGTCGTGCGGGCCTTTCGCAGCGCGTTGAGTGGCGTCATCCGGTTCCTGGGCCAACGATCCCGCTTGGACGGTACGGGCGTGTCCCGGGCGAGATCACGCTCGCGCCCTATGGGCTACTGGCGTGGACCGATGGCCGTACCATCGGCCCGCGCGCGATGTCCCGCGGTGCGTACCCTGCCGCTGGCATTGCCTTTATCGGGCTGTTCAACCTTCTGCGCGTTGATGTCGCACGCGGTATGCGCGATGGGCGTTGGCTCGGGACGGTGGATGTGACCCGCGATTTCTGGGGCGTGCTGTGACAGGCGGCGACGTGGTTCCCGTCCGCGTGAGCATCGTGGATCTCGCGGTTGTGCGCTTTGGTTCTGCCGGGCTCGAAGTGCTGCTGTTGCGACGCGCGCCGGGCACACGCTGTACCGGAGCATGGGAGCTGGTGCACGGCCGGATCGAATCAGGCGAGACACCCGAGTCGGCCGCGCTGCGCGAGCTGGCCGAGGAAACGGGCTTGTCCTGCGATCGATTGTACAACATCACGCTTGGCGGATTCTATCTTCACGCCCTTGGCATGCTGAGCCTGACGGTCGTCTTCTGCGCGCTCGTTGCCGACAGCGCAGCGGTACCGGTGCTCGGTGACGAGCATGATGCCTGCGAGTGGCTCTCGTTCCACGACGCCATGGCGCGGTGCGCGTGGCCTCGTGAGCGCGAGGCGCTGCAACACATCGCGCACCTGCTGCGGAACGGTCGCGATGCGGGAGCGGTCGAAGACGTCTTGCGCGTGTAGGCGCGCGCGACCCTACTCGTCGTGTGCGTCCGGCGGGATCGCCTCGAAGTCCGGCGATTCGGCCAGGTCGGGGGCGCCACCTTCGCCATCGACCGCGCGGGGAACGTACTCCGGCTCGTCGCGCCACGGTCCCGCGTCCAGCAGCGAGACGAGTGCAGATGCCAGTTCATTACGTCCGATGTTGTGGTGCGCACTGAACGGGATCACCTGATCCTCATCCACGCCGTACGCCGCGCACAGCTCCGTGATGCGTTTTGCGCGCGCGTCGCGCCCCAGCTTGTCCACCTTGGTCAATGCGATGAGCGTCGGGACCCCGAGCTCGGCGAGGAACTCGAGCATGATCCGGTCATCGCTCGTCGGATCGTGTCGCACATCCAGCAATTGCACCACGCCGCGCAGGTACGGGCTGCCGCGCATGTAGCCTTCCATCATCGGGCGCCAGGCCGATTTGCGCTCCTTGCTGATCTTCGCGTAGCCATAGCCTGGCAAGTCCACCAGCATGAACCGGTCGTTGACGCGAAAGAAATTGATCTCGCGCGTGCGGCCCGGTGTCCGGCTCACGCGCGCGAACGCCTTGCGCCGCACGAGGGCGTTCAGCAAGGAACTCTTGCCGACATTCGAGCGTCCGGCGAACGCGATTTCCGGCAGCTGCGGCTCAGGGCGCCAGCCATGTTCCGTCGCCATCGGGCCAGCGAAGGTGAGCGATCGGATCACCAGCGGATCAGCGGCCGTCACGTGCGCCGCGGATGTATCCGTTGGCCCCTGCGACGGCACATCAGAGTCAGTCACGCCATCTCAGTGAGGGTGCACCGGTGCGCGGCGGCTGCCACGCTCACGGCGTGCCGGGCCGGCTGCTGCAGGGAGCGGCAGCGGGCTGGCCGATGCCGGGGTGCCGGGGACACTCATCGGCACACCGGGATTCCGAAGTCCGAGCGACAGCACTTCATCCATGCTGCTCACGGAGTGAAATGTGATCGCGTCCTTCACTTCCTGCGGCACGTCATCCAGATCCCGCGCGTTCGCCTTCGGCAGCAGCACATGACTGATGCCGGCTCGGTGCGCGCCGACCGACTTCTCCTTCACACCGCCGATCGGCAACACGCGACCTCGCAGCGTGATCTCACCCGTCATCGCCACGTCGCCGCGCACCGGCACGCCCGTCAGCGCGCTCACCACGGCGGTCGCGATGGCAATGCCGGCGCTCGGTCCGTCCTTCGGTGTCGCACCCGCGGGAATGTGGATGTGGATGTCCTTCGTCTTGTAGAAGTCCGGCGAGATCCCGAGCTGGACCGCGCGTTGGCGGGCGTAGCTGATCGCGGCCGACGCCGACTCCTTCATGACGTCGCCCAGTGTTCCGGTGAGTTGCAGACGACCACGGCCATCGACGACACTCACTTCGATCTCGAGTGTCTCGCCACCAACGGTGGTATACGCCAGCCCCGTTGCCACGCCCACCTTGTCATCCAGCGAGGTGTCGTCCGGGTCATGCTGTTTCGAGCCGAGCAACGCCGTGAGTTCGGCCGTTCTCACCGTCAGCGCGCCTGCAGCCTTCCCAGCCGGCAACTCGGCGCGCTGACGTGCCAGCTTTCGCGCCACGCGCGCCAGTCGACGCTCGAAATCGCGGACACCAGCCTCGCGAGTCCAGCCACGGCAGATCGTCCGAAGCGCATCGGCATCCCACGTGACCGACGCCGGATCGATGCCGACCGCGCGAAGCGTCCGTGGCACCAGGTACTGTCGTGCAATCGCGAGTTTCTCCTGGTCCAGGTACCCCGTCAGGCGGATGATCTCCATGCGATCGCGCAACGGCTCCGGAATGCCGCTCAGTGAGTTCGCGGTGGTGATGAACAGGACCTGGCTGAGATCGTAGTCGATCTCGAGATAGTGGTCGTTGAACGCCTTGTTCTGCTCGGGGTCGAGCACCTCCAGCAGCGCCGCGGATGGATCGCCGCGCCAGTCGGTGCCGAGTTTGTCCACCTCGTCGAGCAGCAGCACTGGATTCACGCTCTCGGCGCGCCGCATTGCCTGAATGATCCGGCCGGGCATGGCGCCGATGTACGTCCGCCGGTGACCGCGGATCTCGGCCTCGTCGCGAACTCCACCAAGCGACATGCGAACGAACTTCCGGCCCATTGCCCCGGCGATCGAGCGGGCGAGCGATGTCTTGCCGACACCAGGCGGGCCCACGAGGCAGAGGATCGGGCCATCCATCTTTCCGACCTGCTTCAGCACCGCGATGTGGTCGAGGATCCGGTCCTTCACGTCCTCGAGTCCATAGTGGTCCACATCGAGCACCTTTCGCGCGTGCACCACGTCCAGCGTGTCGTCGGTGCGCGTGTGCCACGGGAGCGCGAGGATCCAGTCGAGGAAGGTCCGACTCACCGTCGCTTCGGGACTGAGTGGCGCCATCCGCCGCAGTTTCCGGACCTCCCGCCGGGCACGGGTCAGCACCGCCTCGGGAAGTGCGGCGGCAACGAGCTGCGCCTCGAGTTCCGCGACGTCGTCACCGTCCTCGTTGCCGAGCTCTCGATGAATGGCGCGGAGCTGCTCCTGCAGGTAGAACTCGCGCTGGTTCTGGAACAGCGCGCCGCGGACATCGTCCTCGATCTTCCGCTCGAGCCGCAGCAACTCCACTTCGCCCGCCAGCAGCATCGCGAGCGCATCGAAGAGCATGCCCAGCGTTGGTGCGTCGAGGAGACGCTGTCTCGCGTCCAGCCGCACGTTCAGATGCGCCGCCATCAGGCACGCCTGCTGCTCGAGCGTCTCTGATCCCGCGATGAGGCGCACCACTTCGTCGGGCAGGCGCCGATGGAGCGCGACGTACTCCTCGAACAGCGAGAGCGCACGTCGTGACTGACGTTCCTCGTCCTCGCTCAGTGCAACGGCATCGAGCGGGAACGGTTGCACGTTGGCGCGGAGGTGCGAGCCGGCCATGGCGTACCGCGTGACCTTGGCGCGCGCGAGCGATTCGACCAGCACGCGAGTCGTGCCGTTCTGCAGCCGGGAGATCTGCAGGATCCTCGCCAGCACGCCGACACGATACAGGTCAGTGCTGCCGGGTTCGTCGGTATCGGCACGCTTCTGCGCGACGAGCAGCACGAGCGAATCATCGGCGGCCGCGGTATCGATCGCGGCGAGGCTGGCGGCGCGGCCGACCAGCAGTGGCATGACGACGTGGGGGAAGATGACGACGTCGCGGAGCGGCAGTACAGGCAGCCGATCCGCCGTCTCGATCTTGTCCCCATCGCGCCGGAAGACCGGGCTCAGGGCTACGCTTCCTTCTTGCGGCGGGCGGGAGAAATCTCGAGCAGCGGCTGTGCCCGACTGGTCACGCAGCTCTCGATCACGCGCACTTCTGTCACGTCCTCACGGCTCGGCAGGTCGAACATCACGTCCATGAGGATCTCCTCGAGAATGGCACGCAGCCCGCGCGCGCCCGTCCCGCGCTTGAGGGCCTTGGCGGCCACGGCGCGCAGCGCACTGTCTTCGAAGTCAAGCTTGACTTCCTCGAGGGCAAACAACTTCTGGTACTGCTTCACCAGCGCATTCTTCGGTTCACGAAGGATCTGCACCAGCGTGTCTTCGTCCAGCGACTCGAGCGGCACGGCCACGGGCAGCCGTCCGACCAGTTCCGGGATGATGCCGAAGCGCAGCAGGTCGTCCGGTTCGACGTCCGCGAACGGCTCCTTGGCGGTACGCTCGAGCACCGCCTTGTCGGCACCACCAAAGCCGATGCGCTGCTTGCCCACGCGAGCCTCGATGATCTTCTCCAGGCCGTCGAAGGCGCCACCGCAGATGAACAGGATGTCCTTCGTGTTGATCTGGATGTACTCCTGCTGCGGATGCTTCCGGCCACCCTGTGGCGGGACACTCGCCACCGTGCCCTCGAGGATCTTGAGCAGCGCCTGTTGCACGCCCTCGCCACTGACGTCGCGTGTGATGCTCGGGTTCTCGCTCTTGCGCGCGATCTTGTCGATTTCGTCGATGTAGACGATGCCGCGCTCGCACTCCTGCACGTTGAAGTCGCCAGCCTGCAGCAACCGCACCAGGATGTTCTCGACATCCTCACCGACATAGCCGGCTTCCGTCAGTGTGGTGGCGTCAGCGATGGTGAAGGGAACGTCGAGGATCTTGGCGAGCGTCTGGGCCAGCAGTGTCTTGCCGACACCGGTGGGCCCGATCATCAGGATGTTGGACTTCTCGAGCTCCACATCCTCGTCGCGCGTCGCGCCGAGATTGATTCGCTTGTAGTGATTGTACACGGCCACGGAGAGCGCCTTTTTCGCGCGCTCCTGCCCGATCACATACTGATCAAGGATGTCCTTGATCTCCTGAGGCGTGGGAACCTGCGTGATCGCCTCGGCGACCTCGCGCTCCTCATCCTCAGCCAGGATCTCGTTGCAGAGCGCAATGCACTCGTTGCAGATGTACACGGACGGCCCGGAGATGAACTTCCGGACAGCGTCCTTGGACTTTCCGCAGAACGAGCAGCGCAGGTGCTTGTCGTGCGACATTCGGGACCCGGCAGAAAAAACACGGCGAG
>JANMNM010000028.1:0-2090 GCA_031373905.1 Gemmatimonadaceae bacterium
TGCCGTCCAAACACGCTCAGCGTTGACCACGCATCGCTTCGCGTCCCGAATATCGCACATCAGGTTGACGCGACCTCGAGCTCGTGAGAATTCCGAATGCCTGCTGCGACATCTGACGCAGCAGTGCGGAAGCCGCGCCACCCCACGACCTCTGCGAGTCCTATGGGACGGCACCGTCCGTGGAACCCAGGCACACCAGCCTTCGGCGCGCGTGCACCGGCGTGCTGACTGGATTGCGATGCGCCATCCACCAGCACTCGCCGGCGACCGGACGTTCCACGCTTGCGGCGGTGCTCACCGCATCAGGGTGTCTGCGCTGCGGAATTCGCGTAGATCGCGATCTCGACACGCCTGTTGCCCTGCCGACCGCCTTCGGTGTCATTCGCCGACAGCGGCTCCTTTTCACCCCGCCCCACTGCCTTCAGTCGCGCGGTGTTCACGCCTTGTGCCTCGAGATAGTTCGCCGCCGCCGTGGCACGCCGTTGCGAGAGAGCCTGGTTGTACTCACTCGCCCCGACCGCGTCGGTGTGCCCGACGATCATCAGGTCCGTCTTGGGGTACTTGCCCAGGCTTGCGGCGAGACTTCGCAGGTTGCCTGCCGACTCCGTTCGCACGATATCCGAGTCGAAGTCGTAGAGCAGCCCTGACGCGAATGTGATGGCAATGCCCTCCCCCACGCGAGTGACGGTGGCACCAGGGATGTTCTGCTGCAGTTCCTTCGCCTGCTGGTCCATCTGGTGGCCGATGATGGCACCAGCGGTACCGCCCACCACGGCGCCGATGATCGCGCCACGCGCGGTCGAACCGGTGTTGTTGCCAATCACCGCGCCAGCGGCACCGCCGGCCGTGGCACCAATGATCGCTCCCTGCTCTTTCTTGTTCAGCGACGCGCAGGCGGCGGCGCCGAAAGCGAGCACGACACCGAGTGCGGTGCGCGTTCGCGCGAGTTTCACTGAAGTCGGCATGATGTACACGTTCGTTCTCCCTGCACGGCGAGGAGCGGTTCGCACGCGGCATGTATGTCGTGCTGTGTCAACGCATACGCGCGTCCCGCGCACAGAACCGCATCGCCACCGGGAATCGGTCGCTGGTCAGATGACCTTGCGACCCTGAATCACCTGAATGAGAATGACCACGATCGCGATCACCAGAAGAACGTGGATAAAACCACCCATGGTGTACGCGCTGACCAGACCCAGGAGCCAGAGCACGAGCAGGACAACGGCAACTGTCATCAACATGGCTGCATCCTTGCAGAATTTGCACCGCGTCTGCGGACTCTCGCAGACGAACGAGACCGATTCCGTGCCACGTCGCCGCGTCGAGACGCTCGAATACATCTGACACTCGGCGCCTCCCAGACAGTCGGCGTGTCACTGCTGGAGGTGACTGTACCTTAATCAGAAGTGCGTGGGCGCAACGTCGGGCGTTGCCCTACGTATATACCGAGGTGCGAATACACCGCCATCCACATGGTGAAATTCCTGACGTGCGACGATCATTTACGTGAGGTGACCCGAACACCGGGCACGCACATTTCACTGCTGAGTCGACACTCGTGTCTCAACGCTTTCCGAATACCTCATCGCCCGCGTTTCACACGCTTCGTGTCGCGAACGCAACGCTGTCCATGGTCCTGTTCGCAGCCTGTGCGGTGTCTCAGCAACAGGAAGTGGCGCTTGGTGCCAGCACGGCCGCGCAAGTCAGCGCACAACTGCCACTGATCCGCGATGCTGCGGTGACAGCGTACATCAGTTCGCTTGGCGCACGGCTCGCGAAGGCCACTGACGATCGAAGTCTTGCATGGACATTCACCGTCGTTGACAGCAAGGAGGTGAACGCGTTCGCGTTGCCCGGCGGCTGGATCTACGTCAACCGGGGTCTTATCGAGCGCGCCACAGACATGAGTCAGTTGGCCGGTGCCATGGCACACGAGATCGGCCACGTGACGCGACGGCATAGCGTGCAGCAGTTGCAGCAGGCGCAACAGGCGAATGTCGGTGTGACGCTGCTGTGTACGCTGACGAAGGTCTGCGAGAGCGGAGCCAGTCAGGCGGCCATCAACGTTGGTGGCACGGCGCTGTTCGCCA
>JANMNM010000098.1:0-32497 GCA_031373905.1 Gemmatimonadaceae bacterium
CTCCGGCGCGGCGTGCATCGCAGCGTCAAAGAGCTCACCACCGCACTCCTCGCGTACACTGCCGAGACGAACAAGACCGCAGTGCCGTTTCGCTGGACGAAGAGCGCCGACGACATCCTACAAAGTCTCAAGCGATTCTGCATACGAACTTCTAACTCACGACACTAGTGTGATGAAGTACAAGCTCGCATCAGAATTGCCGGCCCTTCTTTGGCTGCGAACTTCCACGTCAACACACTAACTTGTCGCGGCATCGGCGGCCTGCGCGATGCTGTCCGTGACACCTTCGCGAGGGAAAGCGTGCGGTCTCCTCGCTTCTGCATCGCCAGGGTGACCAACCATTCCTGATCGGATAGATCGCAAGGAGCGTCTGGTGTGAGCGTCGGAGCGAGTGAGAGTTCGAACTACACCCAGCGGCAGGGGCTGCGCGTACACAACCGGCTCGTCGAATTCCTCGAGCGAGAGGCACTCCCCGGTACCAACATCGAACCCGACAGGTTCTGGTCCGGGTTTGATCGCCTCGTTGCAGCCATGGCACCCCGAAACCGGGCCCTGCTCGAACGGCGTACCGCGCTGCAGTCGCAGATCGACGCGTGGCATCGTGCGCGAACCGGACAACCGATCGACCGCGCAGCGTATGCCGCCTTCCTTGCGGACGTCGGCTATCTGGCCCCCGAAGGTCCGACGTTCAGCATTGCGACAAGGAATGTCGACCCGGAACTCGCACTGATCGCGGGGCCACAACTCGTTGTACCGGTGATGAACGCACGCTACGCGCTCAACGCCGCCAACGCGCGATGGGGCTCTCTCTACGACGCGCTCTACGGCACCGACGCACTCGGCGATCGCGCACCCGACGGTCCATATGACGACGACCGCGGCGCACGCGTCATCGGCTGGGCGCGAACGTTTCTCGACGAGACCGTGCCGCTCGACGGCTGTTCCCATGCCGAAGTGGACGCGTATTCGGTGCAGGATGGCGCGCTGTCTGTTCGATCGCGCGACAGCACGTTCACCCTGCGCGATGCCGACCGGTTCGTCGGCCACCGCGGCGACGCACAGCGGCCCAGTGCCCTGCTCTTCCGCCACAACGGATTGCACGTCGAGCTGATCATCGATCGCACCAGCGCCATCGGCGCAGGAGACAGGGCGGGCGTGGCCGATGTGATCCTCGAATCCGCCGTCAGCACCATTGTCGACTTCGAAGACTCCATTGCCGCCGTGGATGCGGACGACAAGGTGGCAGCGTACCGGAACTGGCTCGGCCTCATGACCGGCCGCCTCGAGGAACGCGTCGAGAAGGGAGCAACGACTTTCGTCAGGCGCCTTGCTCCCAACCGGGAATACACCTCGCCAGATGGATCTCGCATCGTGCTCCGCGGTCGCGCTGCGCTGCTGGCACGCAATGTGGGGCACCTCATGACGACACCGGCCGTTCGCGATGCCGACGGAAATGATGTGCACGAGGGCCTCGTCGATGCGCTGGTCACCGTCCTGATCGCGATCCACGATCAGGACCGACCGCTGGCCGATCGCAACTCCGCCGCGGGGTCCATCTACATCGTGAAGCCGAAGATGCATGGGCCGGAGGAGGTTGCATTCGCCGGCGATGTGTTCGCGGCGGTGGAAGACATCCTCGATTTGCCACGCGACACCGTCAAACTCGGCATCATGGACGAGGAACGACGGACCAGTGTGAACCTGCTCGAGTGCATCCGGGCGGTGCAGTCGCGCGTGGTGTTCATCAACACCGGGTTCCTCGACCGGACCGGTGATGAAATCCACACCTCGATGGAAGCGGGACCAGTGGTGCCGAAGGCACAGATGAAGAACGCGGCCTGGATTACGGCATACGAGGACCGGAACGTCGACATCGGCCTCGCGTGCGGCTTTCCCGGTCGCGCACAGATCGGCAAGGGCATGTGGGCAGCGCCGGATCTGATGGCCGACATGCTCCGTCTCAAGGTGGGTCATCCGATGTCCGGCGCGACCTGCGCCTGGGTCCCGTCGCCAACTGCGGCGACGCTGCACGCCACGCACTATCATCGCATCAGCGTCCGCGATCGCCAGCGTGAGCTCGCGTCGCGAACCACGGCATCCATCGCGACGATTCTCACGATCCCGCTCGGCGACCCCGCCGAGTGGTCCGACGCGCAGCGTCTGCGGGAAATCGAGAACAACGTGCAGAGTATTCTCGGCTACGTCGTGCGCTGGGTGGATCAGGGCGTCGGCTGCTCGAAAGTCCCTGACATCGACAACGTAGCGCTGATGGAAGATCGGGCCACATGTCGCATCTCGTCGCAGCATGTGGCGAACTGGCTGCGCCACGGTGTCGTGACGGCGGAACAGGTTGATGCCGCGCTGCGCAGGATGGCGGCAGTGGTTGACGAGCAGAACGCCGGCGACCCGCTCTACGTGCCGATGGTCGACCAGTTCGATGGCGCTGCGTTCCTTGCCGCGCGTGACCTGATCTTTCAGGGCTGCGAGCAGCCGTCAGGCTACACGGAACCGATCCTTCACGCGCGACGCATACAGCGGAAAGCGGAACTGATCCAGCAGGATCGTCGGTAGGCCCTTCGTCCCAACGAGTACGCCACACTCCCGTCAGGAATCGAACCGCATGGAAATGAACCTCGAGCTGGCCCGCACCATCATTGCCGCTGCACGCGCCGCCGGCTCGCTGCGCGGCATGAAGCCGCTCTCGATCGTCGTGCTCGATCGCGGCGCGTGTGTCACCGCGTTCGAACGCGAAGACGGCGCGTCGAACAAGCGGTTCGAGCTCGCGTTCGCCAAGGCGAATGGTGCGCTGGCGCTAGGCATGGGTTCGCGTGCACTGATGAAGCGCGCGGAAACACAGGCGTATTTCATTGCCGCCGCGGCCGCCGCGATCGGTGGTGCGCTGATTCCCGTCCCGGGAGGCGTGCTCGTGCTCGATGCGTCGGGCGCGACCATCGGCGCGGTGGGCATCACGGGCGACACGTCGGACAACGACGAAATCGCGGCGATCGCCGGCATCGAAGCGGCGGGGCTGGTCGCGGATCCGGGGTGACGCTGCCCTGCCCAGCCCGGCTCGCGCCGCGCGCTCGTGATCGGCTCCGGACGCCGACGACGTATTACAGGAGCGTCCTGCGCACATCATCTTTCGAGTCATGTCAGCCGTTCCAGCCACCGAAGTCGCCGGCGCACCACAGTCCCGGCCGCCGCGCAGGCTCTTTGTGCTCGGTGCCACCGGCACGATCGGTCGTGCGACTGTGCGGACACTGTCCGGGCGTCGATACGAAGTAGTGTGTTTCGTGAGAGACTCCCCGTCGCGCGCAGCACGTGCAGGCGTTGCACAACTCGCGGCGTTGCCTGGCGTCACGGTGCGGACGGGTGACCTGCGCGAACCCGGGTCACTCGAACGCGATGGCTTTCGCGGCGAACGGTTCGACGCGCTCGTCTCGTGCATGGCATCGCGCACCGGCGCGCCGCGCGATGCGTGGGCCATCGACCATCAGGCACACGTCGATGCCCTTGCTGCGGCGAAAACAGCCGGTGTGACGCAGATGGTGCTGCTGTCCGCGATCTGCGTGCAGAAGCCACGGCTGGACTTCCAGCACGCCAAGCTGGCATTCGAGAAGGTGCTGATGGCATCCGGACTCACCTGGTCCATCGTGCGTCCCACGGCGTTGTTCAAGTCGCTGTCCGGCCAAGTCACTCGCGTACGCAATGGCAAGCCGTTTCTCGTCTTTGGCGATGGAACGCTCACCGCGTGCAAGCCGATCAGTGACGATGACCTGGCCGCGTTTCTGGCCGGGTGTCTCGACGATCCCGCGCGCCACAATCGCGTGCTGCCGATCGGAGGGCCGGGCGACGCACTCTCACCGCGCCAGCAGGGCGAGCAGCTCTTTGCGCTGCTCGGGCGCCCGCCGCGCTTCAGGCACGTCTCGGTCGCACTGCTGGACGTGATCGTGGCGGTGCTGAGCGTGTTGGGACGCATCGTGCCACCGCTGGCCGACAAGGCGCAACTCGCACGCATCGGTCGCTACTATGCCACCGAGTCGATGCTCGTCTGGGATCCAGTCGCCCGACGATACGATGCCGCGGCGACCCCGTCCACCGGGCGTGACACGCTCGCGGATCACTACACCAAACTGTTGCGCGGTGACGTGGCCGACGACCGCGGCGAGCACGCCGTGTTCTGAGCGCGAGCGGCGCGTGACAGAAGCCACGCGCCGCCATCACGCCGCTTTGCACACACCGCGTCAGCGTCGCGGATCGACGATCACCTGCGCACGGTCAGCGAGGTCCAGCCAGTGCGCCCGTTGCGCGCTCACCACCGTGGCAGCGGCATTGGTCCGCGCCGCCGCAATGACGGCGCGAACCTGTGCCCGCGCGGATGCCGAAACATCACTGCGCCGGACATTTCCCGGTGGTGGGCCAAAGCCCGCCGGTGCGCCGGCCGGAGTCGCTGGCGGCGCGGGCGGGTCGATCAACGCCTGCAGACGCTCCAGATAGACGCGCTGCAGCAAACGTCGGTTGGCGTCCGGCGCAGCCGTGCCAAGCACCGCAGTCGTGACTTCGTCGAGATAGCCGGCGATGTCATAGCCCACGCCGGGTTGAAGCGCCGAACCCTGCGCCATGCGCTCCAATCGTGCCGGCTGCGTCAAAGCGGACAGCACGTTCGCCTGCCGGGTGGCCAGCGCACCCATGCCTGTCGCCGTGGGTCCAATGCGGCTGATCACGCCCGCCGGCACGAGCCACGAGGGTGTGTCGAATGCCTGCGATACGAGGAATCGCAGTGCGGCACGTTGGCGCGCCACGGGCAGCACCTGCCACACCGGACCCTCCTGGTCCGACACCTTGGGATCAATGCGCATCCCGCCGACCACATTGGTCACGTGCCCCATGTACGTCGACCACATGCCGAGCACCTCGCCATGGATTTCGGCCAGGTCACCGTAGTCCTGACCCGGCCGAGTGGTCCACGCCACGAGTTCGGGCACGACCTTGCGGAGGTTGGCCAGCGCGTACGTCGTCGCCTTCACCGGATCATCACCAAGGTCCTCCGTCTGCGCGCGTGGATCGATTCCCACCAGTTGTTGCGGCAGGTATCGATACGCGAACATTCCGCTTGACTTCCGCAGCATGCTCTCCAGCGCAGGTCGCTCGGCCTCGGGAGTGGCCGCGTTGGGCAGCACGCGGTAGCCCCACTCGATGACGAAATCGTCGAATGGTCCAAGGCGCCGGATGAAGTCCTTCGGAGCCAGACCGTCGCCTGGCTGCGCGACGTAGTTCTGTCGGGCGTAGTCCATGATCGTGCCCGACACGCCGTAGCGTGATGTGAAGCTCCGCGAACGCAGCGAGTCAGTTGGAAACGACGCGGACGCGATCATGTTGTGGGGCAGCCCCAGCGCGTGCCCGACCTCGTGCGTGATCACCTGCGTCATCGTCTCGCCCATCACGGCTTCGGGGATCTCGAGCGTGCGCACGGCCGGGTTCGCGGCACCGGTCTCGATCAACAGGCGATTGCGATACGACCGCATGTGATTGTGGTACCAGGTGATGTCACTCTCGATGATCTCGCCGGTGCGTGGGTCGGAGGTACTCGGGCCCACGGCGTTGCGCACGGTGGACGCAGTCCACCGGACCACCGAATACCGGATGTCCTCGGGGTCCCAGTCAGGATCCTCTGCCTTTGACGGTGCATCCTTGGCCTGCACTGCGTTCCTGAACCCCGCACGCTCGAAGACCTTCGCCCAGGCATTCACGCCCGCGCGCACGTATGGGCGCCACTTGGCGGGTGTGGCGGGATCGAGATAGTAGATAATCGGTTTCACCGGCTCGACCAGCTCGCCGAGCGCGTACGCGGTGGGATCCTTCGGCTCGAGGCGCCAGCGACGGATGAACGTCTCGGTCGCGGCCTTCTGCTCGTCGAGTCCGTAGTTGATGCGAGCAACCGTGAAGAAGCCGACGCGAGCGTCTGCGATGCGCGGCCGCATTGGTACCTTGGGGAGCAGGACGAGCGATTGCCGCATGGCGAGCGTGATCGTCGCCGCGTCGGCGTCGGAAGGCGGGGCACCCGCGTCGAACGTCTGCGTGTGCGACACCTCGACGTTCATCGGGAAGCTCTTGATCACATCGAGCGATGACCGCGCCGGATCGAAGCGCCGCACCTGATACGTTCGGCGCTCGGCCGCCGAGAGGCCGGAGAGCGCGGGCGTATCGCCGGAGAAGAAGTCGGTGACGTCCAGGACGTACGAGGCGCTGTCCTTTCCAAACGCCTGGATGGGAAATGCCGCGAGCACGGCGCCAACGTTGTTCACGCGCACGGAGATCGCGATCGCCAGTGAATCGTCGGCGTACGCGTTGGTGCTGATCGCACGCAGGACGACGCGATCGCCGCTGCGCTCGAAACGCACGAGCCGCTCGTTGAGACTCGTGCCAGCGGAGATGAAGCCGTCGATGCCCGCCGGTACGCCGGCGATGCGGCTCACCAGAAGCTGATCACGACCGAGGATCGAATCGGCGATCTCGAAGAACCACTTCTCGTCCACCTTGTGCACCGTGATCATCCCCGCATCCGTGACGGCCTTGTCGGTGATGATCTGTGCGTAGGGACGCGGGCCGCGCCGCGCGGCGGCACCCGGGTTCGCGGTTCCGGTCGCGCCTACCGGCGGCGCCGGCTGCGCCGCGAGCGCGGGTGAGACCGTGAGCAGCAGTGCGAGAGAGAAGAGACGCATGGGATGCCGTGTATGGGTTGAGCTCTGAGTGAGCGAAGCGAAACGTGCACCACGTCACGACGCAGGGACAGAGGCCCTCGCAATTGACGGCCGATGCTGCGGTGCTGGCTCATACCGTGCCCGGCGTCTACCCTTCCCGTCTCACGCTGGCACCCATCCCTCGATTCCGACCATGGCGTGACCGACATTGCCGCTCGACTCAGTTCGGCTTTGGCCGTCAGGTACCGCCTCGAGCGCGAACTCGGCGCCGGCGGGATGGCCACCGTCTACCTCGCGCACGATCTCAAGCACGACCGCGACGTCGCCATCAAGGTGCTGCACCCGGATCTCGGCGCGGCACTCGGCGGCGAACGCTTCCTGAGCGAGATCCGCACCACGGCGCGTTTGCAGCACCCGCACATCCTGCCGCTGCTCGACAGTGGCGAGGCCGACGGCCTGCTGTACTACGTGATGCCGCTGGTGACGGGCGAAACGCTGCGCGCGCGACTCGAACGCGAGAAACAACTCCCACTCGCCGACGCCGTGCGTATCGCGAGAGAGGTCGCGAGCGCGCTCGACTACGCGCACCGCCAGAACGTCATCCACCGCGACATCAAGCCGGAGAACATCCTCCTGCATGATGGCAGTGCCGTCGTCGCTGACTTCGGCATCGCGCTCGCCGTGCAATCGGCCGGCGGCGCGCGCATGACGCAGACGGGACTCTCGCTCGGCACGCCGCAGTACATGTCGCCGGAACAGGCGATGGGCGAACGCGCCATCGATGCGCGCAGCGACGTCTACGCGCTCGGCGCGATGACCTACGAGATGCTGGCCGGCGAGCCGCCCTTCACCGGCCCAACGGTGCAGGCCATCGTGGCCAAGATCGTGAGCACTGAGCCCGCCCCGCTTGCATCGCTGCGCAAGGCTGTGCGGGCCAACGTCGCCGCGGCGGTGCATGCGGCACTCGAGAAGCTCCCCGCCGATCGGTGCGAAAGCGCCAAGGTCTTCGCCGATGCGCTGGTGAATCCGTCGTTCGCCGCGCCTGGCGTCGTCGCGGCATCAGGCATCGGTGCGACAGTGCCGCGTGCCGCGACGGCCCCGTCGTCCGGACGCTGGCGTACCGTCGCGGCCGCCCTGTCGATCGTCGCCGTCGCAGCGAGCGGGATCGCGGCGTGGTCGTTCACGCGCGGCAGCGACACGCCGCGCGACATCGGCCTGCCGCCCACGTCGCCGCTCCGCATGGAAGACACCTATCGCAACTTCGCGGTGGCGCATGATGGATCGTTCATCGTGTACGAGGCGAAGATCGGCGAGTCATCGCAGCTCTGGCAGCGCAGCCTCGTCGGCACCGACGTGCATGTCATCGCCGGCACGGATGGCGCGCTCGGTACGCCACGCATCTCCCCCGACGACAAGAGCGTTGCCTTCGTCTCGGGCGGCGATCTGAAAATCGCACCCATTGCCGGTGGTCAGGTCACGTCAGTAGGTCGCGCGACCGATCCGCATGGGGGGAGCTGGCTGACTAACGGGCGGGTGTTTTTCTCGGTGGACGATGGTCGCTCGCTCCGCTTTGTCGATACCGGGACCGGTTCGGAGCGCTCCGTCCCGATGTCGTATTGCGTCATGCCGGAGCTGCTGAGCGAGACGGACGTATTGTGCGGCGGCGGCGCGAACAAGTTCGCGACCGTGGTCAGTCTCTCCCCACCAAACCGGAAGCGCTTCATCCGACGCGCGAGCGCTGCGTCAGGCCCCTCGCTCCTCCTCGGCGCGGACTTCCGTATTATCGACGATGAGTACCTCGTGTATATGGGGCTCGATGGCACCATCTCGGCGACCAGGTTCACGAATCGCGATTCCCTGATCGTCGGCCGATCGGTTACGCTCGTCCCGCAGACGCGCCGCACGGCGTACACGGGCGGCGGGCAGTTCGACCTCACGCGCGACGGCGCATTGGTGTACGTGCCCGGAGTGAATGCCGAGGTGGGGCGGGTGGTGCGTCGACCCAGTGGCGGTCCCGCCACGCCGCTGCGTGTGGACCTGGCGGCATTCCTGCGCTTCACGCCAAGCCCGGATGGGCAGCGGCTGGCCACCGTGGTGCAAGGCGTGCAATCGCAGGAACTCTGGCTGTACGACCTGCGAACGGGAGCGCATGAAACGCTCGATCAGGCACTTTATGTCAGCAGCGCAGCGTGGAGCCCGGATGGTCGTCGCCTCGTGTATCGCAAATACGACTTCGACGACCCCGACACTGAGTCGCTGATACAGCGTCGCGTGGACTCACCTGAGGCGCCACGCGTCCTGCTCACGAGCAAGCGAAACATCGGCATGGTGCCGTCGTCGTATCTCGCCGACGACTTTCTGCTCGTTGGTGTCGGTTTTGCCGGCGGTACGAGCATGAAGATCGATGCAACCAAGGATCCGGTGCGCATCGATTCCCTGCCAGTCGCCTCGAATTTCATCGCCATCTCGCCGGACCGGAAATGGATCGCGTACTCGGAGCAGGGGGCCACCGGCCTCTTCGTACAGCCATGGCCAACCATGGACCGGAAGTACACCGTGGACATCGCGGGCCGCGAGCCGCTCTGGCACAGCGCAAATGAACTGGTCTACTTCTCGTATACCGGAGAGAAGGGAGTGCCGAGCCAGACGTTCAGCCGCGTGCGCATGGATGGTCCTCCAAACGCGCCGGTGGGTACGCGCGAGGTACTCTTCACCGATCCACGGTTCGTCGATACGCCCGGCTGGTCGCACGCGGTGATGCCGGGCGGCGATGCCGTGTACCTGCAGGCGACGGCCGAGAATCTCGGGTACTACGTGCGCGTGATCCCGAATTGGGTGCAGGCCATGAAGCGCGCGGTGGACGCGGCGAACAAGTAGGCCAGTCGCGGCGAGGTACGCGCTTCGCTGTACGATGGCGTGCTGGCGGTTCCCTGCGGCGTTAGACACTTTTCGCCCGTGACCAACTCCATGCTCGACCGCCTCGCCGCCGCGCTGTCCGACCGCTACCACATCGAGCGCGAACTCGGCCAGGGTGGCATGGCCACCGTGTATCTCGCCGAGGATCTCAAGCACAAGCGCAAGGTCGCGCTCAAGGTCTTGAAGCAGGAACTCGCCGCCGTACTCGGCGGTGAGCGGTTCGTGGTGGAGATCACGACCACCGCGGCACTGCAGCACCCGCACATCCTGCCGCTCTTCGATTCCGGCAGCGCGGATGGCTTCCTGTACTACGTCATGCCGTTCATCGACGGCGAAACGCTGCGTGCAAAGCTCGATCGTGAAACGCAACTGGCGGTGGACGACGCCGTGCGCATCGCGCGCGAAGTCGCCGATGCGCTCGACTACGCGCACACGCACGGCATCGTGCATCGTGACGTGAAGCCGGAGAACATCCTGCTGCACGGCGGACACGCGATGGTCGCCGATTTCGGCATTGCGCTCGCCGTGAGTGCCGCCGCCGGTGGGCGCATGACGGAAACAGGCCTCAGTCTCGGCACACCGCACTACATGAGTCCCGAGCAGGCGACGGCGGAGAAGGAGATCACCGCCCGCAGCGACATCTACTCGATCGGCTCCGTCCTCTATGAGATGCTCGCCGGCCAGCCGCCGCATCTCGGCGGCTCGGCGCAGCAGATCGTGATGAAGATCATCGCCAACGTGCCGCGCCCGTTGCAAGAGCTGCGCAAGTCGGTGCCACTCAATGTCGTGGCGGCAGTGGCCACGTCGCTGGAGAAGATTCCGGCAGATCGTTTCGCGACGGCCGCCGAGTTCTCGCGCGCGTTGGCGAATCCCGCGTACCGGCGCGCCGACAGCGATGCACCGGGCACGACCGCCCAAGGCCGCGGACACACCATGCGCATTGCCGCGCTGGTTGGCGCGGCGGCGCTGGCCATCGGCGCGGTGGGCGCACGACTGCTGTGGCGTGACGAACCGGTGCCGCAGCGCGCGGCGCGCGTGATGTTGGCGTTTCCTGTGGGCCAGGAGCCGCTGTTCGCCGACCTGTCCGTCGGATCCACGCTGACGCAAATGCCCGACGGGAGTGGGCTGTTGTATTGGGGCGCGGGCACGACGACAACCGGTGCGTTGCTCTCGCGTGAGTGGGACCGGCTCGCCCCAACCCGCACGCCGCTCGCCGTCGAAGAAGGATGCTGCGTAGCGGTCTCGCCGACTGGCGATTCGATCGCGTATCTCACCAGTCCGCACAAGCTCGTGGTCGTGCCGCTGGTGGGCGGCCGGCCGATCACGGTCGCCGATTCGGGAATGGCGGCGATGACGACCGTGGGCGGCGGTGTCGACTGGGCCAACAACGGGTGGATCTATGCGAGCGGCACAACCGGGCTGGTTCGCGTCCGTCCACAGGGTGGCGCCGTCGAGCGCGTCTCGACCCTCGATACGACCCGGGGAGACGGGAGTCATTTATGGCCGTCCGTCCTGCCGGGCGCCCGTGCCGCGCTGCTCACGGTGGACCCGACAGAGGAAAGCGCCGACCTCTCGCGGCGGTCGATCGGCGTGGTGGATTTCGCGACCAAACGCGTGGACATCCTGTCGCAGGGCATCCGTGCGCTGTATTCGCCATCGGGCCATCTCATCGTCGTGAAATCGAACGGCGTGGTGTGGGCGGTGCCCTTCGATGTGCAAACCCGCCGCGTAACCGGACGCGAGATCGAACTCGCGGATACCGTGGCCGTGAGGGGCGTGACAGTCGGGACCGCCGACATCTCCCTGTCGTCATCCGGAACCGCGGTATACAGCAAAGGCGTGACGCAGTCGCAGGTGGCCGTATGGGTGGATCGCACCGGAGCCACCGCGCCAGTGTCACCTGACCTCGCCGACCAAGTGGTGCAGGCACCCACCCTGTCCCCCGATGGACGCCGGGTGGTGGTCGGCATGGGCGGAGCGGACGGCACGGTTCATCTCTGGACCAAGACACTGGGCGGTGGACCCAGGTCGCGCTTCACCTTCGACGGCGTCACCAATGTTCGCGCCGCATGGCGCCCCGGAACCAACGCCATCTCGCATTCCGCCTACCGTGGCGACCTGGGTCGTATGGTCCTTGTCGAACGCAACGCCGATGGAACAGGTGAGGTTCGCAGGCTGACAACCGGTGACCGGCGCGGCATCCCGCATCATGTCTGGTCACCCGACGGACGGTGGCTGGTTTTTCGCACCGACGATCAGGAGGCGGGTAACGCCGATATCATGGGCATCCGGCCCGGCATCGACAGCGTGGCGCGCCCGTTGGTGGCGACACCCGCCGAGGAACTCTCGCCGGCGATCTCATATGACGGGCGCTGGCTGGCGTACACTTCCAACGAGACCGGCCCTCGTCACGTGTATGTGCGGCCGTTTCCCGAGACCGGCAGTGGACGGTTTCAGGTGTCGACGACTGGCGGGACCACGCCCGTGTGGGGCCGCGACGGCCGCGAGATGTTCTACATCGACCGCGTGGGCAACATGGTCGCGGTCCCACTCGTGGCCGGCCCGACCTTTCAGGTTGGCGCCGCGCAGGTCCTGTTTTCGGCCTCGGCGTACGCGTTGAATGCGTTCGCCCGTCAGTTCGACGTCACGCCGGACGGCACGCGGTTCCTGATGTCGCGCGGCGTCAGCGATGGCCAGGTGCACGTCGTGGTGGTGTTCAATTTCGTCGAAGAACTGAAACGCCTCGTGGCACGGCCGTAGCGAATGCGCACCGACCATTTCTTGCGCTCGATGGCATCAGCACGAAGGCCGCGACCAGGCAAGCGGGTGATACCGAAGTCGCGTTGTTCCTTCGGGAGCGATCGCCTTGCGCGCGAACTGCGAACTCGCGCGGCACGGACACCACGCAACAATGACCACGTCGCGTGGCCGTCGCCGGAAACCGCACGCTGGGCGTGCGCATTTGACACGTTGGGTGCCTGTCATTCGCCGACCCGCCGTGGCGACCTGAGCAATCGTACGGTGACGGATGCATGTCGTGCGAGCACACGCCTTGGTCGCTTGCGCGCACCCTGAACACGCCGTAGCGTCTGCCGTGAGGTTCCCTTCATCCTACGCACGGAACGCACATGGCTCAGGACGACAGCCCCGGCCCCATCCCGCCGATCCCGAAAACGGCGACGATCCCGATCATCACGCCAACACAGTTCAGCAACACTGAGGCGCAGGTACCCACCTCGCTGTCGTTCTTCTATGCCGGCATCTCGTCAGTGTGGATCTGGTACAAGGCGCCGATCGACATCCTCCGCGCGTATCTGAATCCGCTGGGAATGACGCCGTACGACTTCGGCGACGGATACGGCGCGGTCAACATCAACTTCTTCAACGCGATCGCGTTCTACGGCCAGGGCCAGCCGGGCAACAAGGGTGTCGGCGGCTTCAACGAGACAGAGCTGAACATCGTCGGCTATGCCATCAAGGTTGCCGAGAACGTGCCACAGGGCCTGACACTCGAGCAGTTCCTGATTGCAGGCGACCCGACGAAGCGAGTTGGCAACTACCGCGTCTGGGTGGCGTGCGACGACGCCATCGCGGTCGCGCTTGGACGGCAGGTGTTCATGGAGAACAAGTTCCTCGTCCCGTACACCTACAACGTCCCTGGCGCCAACAATCCGCGTCCAGCACCGAATCAGTTCACGTACGACTGGAAGCTGCATGATCCCGACACGCCGACGGAGTCATGGATCTACTCCGCGTCGGTCAAGCTCGATGGACTCTCCTCCGTCCCGGCCAACACGTCGGAAATCATCGATCTCAGCGTCGAGCCCGCGTCAGGGCGTCCTGTCGCCTCGCGTCGCAACTATCTCGGCATGTTCGACACGTTCCTGCAGCCCGGCGTCGCGAATGCGGTCGCGCTCGCGTACGGCGGCAGCACGCACACGATGCGACACGACATGGAGAAACTGATCGGCACGAGCAGCCCGTCGGCGTTGCAGCTCTTCAAGAGTCCGACGTGCATCGCGGAAGCTGCCGGCTATTACGCCGACCTCTAGTGTGGTGTCCCACACTAGTCCATCCGACGCCAGACAAGGGATCATACCGTGAGTGCCGAGCACGCCCCCGCCCCACCGTCGCCAGCGAGGATGTCTTCGCTCGATCTGTTCCTGACCTTGTCGCGCACACTCACGGGCTTCAGCGTGCCCGAGCTGTGGGGCACCGGCATGGTGCAGGAGTACTACAAGGTCGTGTCGTCGATCATCGGTGATGAGATGTTCGGCGAGCTGCTGTCACGGTGGCAGTACACGTACATCCGTGGCGCAGGTGACGACACGATCCTCGACGACCTCGTCACGGCGCAGATTCTGAAGGACGCCAGGTTCGGTCCGCTGGCCCGCAACCTGGCGGCGCTCTGGTACCTCGGCACGTGGACGCAGCTGCCGGCGGAATGGCGCAACGTGCACGGGGCCTGGGCCAACGACGTGAACTTCGTGGTGTCTGCGAAATCGTACACCGAAGGACTGGTGTGGAAGGCGATCCACAGCCATCCGAAAGCCGCCAAGCAGCCCGGCTACGGCTCGTGGGCGCTGCCCCCTGAGACCCATACCACCACATGAGCGAGACAATCCATTACGACGCGATCGTGATCGGCGCCGGCCCTGTTGGTGCACACGTCGCGCTGCAACTCGGAGACCAGAACAAGCGCGTCCTGTTGCTGGAAGCCGGCCGCGCCGGCGGCCTCACGTTCGAGGGGTACCGTTCCTACGTCGACAGCTTCCACACCCAGTGGGTGAAGGACACGAATTCGCCTTACCCGTACAATGCGAGCGCACCATCGCCGCATGAGTCGGACATCACGAAGATCGTCGAAGGCACACCTGATCTGAACGGCTATCAGGTACAGCAGGGACCGCAGGCGTTTGCATCGACCTACCTTCGTCAGCTTGGCGGAACCTCGATGCATTGGCTCGGGACCACGCCGCGATTCGTCCCGAACGACTTCATGATGCGCACGATGTATGGTGTCGGCGAGGACTGGCCGCTCACCTACGACGACTTGCAGGACTACTACTGCAAGACCGAGATCTCCATCGGTGTCTCGGCCAACAAGGAAGATCAGGCGCGCCTCGGGGTTTGGTTTCCCGATGGCTACGACTACCCGATGGAGCGCATTCCGCCGAGCTACAGCGACACCGTGATCGACCGCGCCACGCAGGGGCTCACGGTCAACCTCGCGGGACACGATTATCCCGTCCGCGTCTCGAGTCTGGCGCAGGCGCGCAATTCAATTCCGCGGCCCGGCTACACGCCCGTCGGCGCGGTGGGCAATCCGGAGCTGGGACAGCGCTGCGAAGGGAACTCGGCATGTATTCCGATCTGTCCCATACAGGCAAAGTACAGTGCGCTGAAGACCATCGACCGTGCGCTGAAGACCAAGCGCGTCACACTCATCACACAGGCCGTGGTGACGAAGCTCACGATCGGCGAGAACGGTCGCATCAGTGGCGTGGAGTATCTGCGCTACGATGCGGAGGGGAACACACCGTCAACGACGACCACCGCAACCGCCACGATCTGCGTGCTCGCCGGCCATGCCATCGAGAACGCGAAACTGCTGCTGGCGTCCGGCGCCGCAAACAGCAGCGATCAGGTCGGGCGAAACCTGATGGATCATCCCTTCTCCTACAGCTGGGCGCTCGCCCCACAGTCGATGGGATCGTTTCGCGGTCCCCTGCAGACGTCCGGGATCGAGTCCCTGCGCGATGGCGAGTTCCGGAAGTACTTCGCCGCGTTTCGCGTGGACCTCAGCAACGTGGGTTGGGATATCGTCACCTATCCGCCTGATGGCGACGTGCACGACTTGCTCGCGAAGAACACTTTCGGCAAGACGCTCCGCAAAAATCTCAGCGACACGCTGCCGAACCAGGTCCGGATCGGTTTCGACCTCGAGCAGCTCCCCGAGGCGCGCAACCGTGTCACGATCTCACGCGAGTTCAAGGACGCGATCGGCTGCTTCCGACCGGTCATCAACTACGACCTCAGCGACTACACATGGCAGGCGATGGTCGAGAGCATGCAGCTCTCCAAGCGCGTGTATGACCGCCTCGGAATCGCGCCCGGGAATCAGCACTTCGCATATGATACGAACACGTACCCGGACCAGAAGAAGTTCCGGGCGAAGGATGGGAAGGATTACCTGCTCAACTTCATTGGTGCCGGCCATCACATCGGGACGCATCGCATGGGTGTCAGCCCGACCGACAGCGTCGTGAATCGTGATCAACGCAGCTGGGATCACGACAATCTCTACATCGTAGGGTGTGGCAGCTTCCCCACCACCGGCACGGCCAATCCGACGCTGACGGCCATCGCAATCACGTTGCGATCCGTGAATGACATGCTGACCCAGTTGCGCTGAGATGCGCCCTCCCCTGCCGCACGCCAGTCCATGACCGCTCCCAAGACCTTCAAGAGGCGCGAATGTCGCCCGAGCCTCAAGCCCATCTGCCGACCGGGCATCAAGTCCATCGACGACCTGCGCAGCCACCTGCAGGTCGCGCTCGAACTCGAGCATTCGACCATTCCGCCGTATCTCTGCGCGCTCTATTCCATCCACGATGGCTCCAATGTCACCGCCAGCAAGTTGATTCGCAGCGTGGTCATGGAGGAGATGCTGCACATGGTCCTGGCGGCCAATCTGCTGAACGCGATCGGAGGGACTCCACTCGTCGATGACCCGGCGTTCATCCCCGAGTATCCCACCTTTCTTCCCAACAGCAACGACGCGTTCTGTGTGCACCTGCTGCCCTTTGGACAGGAAGCCCTCGCGACATTCCTCAAGATCGAGAAGCCGGAACCACTCGGCGACACACCTGACCCCGATCACTACAGCACCATCGGCGAGTTCTATGCCGGGATCTGGCAGGGATTCGAGTACCTCGCCGGCACGGAGGACTCGGAGGGGGCGATCGGTGCAGAGGCACTCTTCGTCGGCGACCGCACGAAGCAGGTGCACGGCGATGCGTGGTACTATGGCGGCGGCGGCAAGCCGCTCGAGGTCTTCGACATGGTAACCGCGAAGCGCGCCATCGCCGAGATCACGGAGCAGGGTGAGGGCTATGGCCATACACTCTTTGATCACGACGACCAGTTCGGTGAGCCCGATGAGCTCGCGCACTACTTCCGCTTCACCGAGATCGCGAAGGAACGACTGTTCGTCACTGGCGACGACCCGGTCAGGGCCGAGCCGACCGGTGGTGTGCTGCTGGTCGACTGGTCGGCGCGCTATCCGATGATGCCGGATCCCAAAGCGGAGGACTTCATCGATCAGCCTGACGTGCACGAGTTGATGGTTGCCTTCAACAAGCGGTACACCGCCCTATTGCGCGCACTGCATCAAGCATTCAACGGAAACCCTGCCGCGCTGATGGGAGCAGTGCCGATCATGTATGACCTGAAGTACCGCGCCCAGGCGCTGATGGCGATCCCGTCCGGTCGCGGCGACGGGACCACCGTGGGTCCAAGCTTCGAGTACGCTCCCTGAACTCAGTCCGCTGACTTGATCGGGATCGCGCCTTCGCGGGCGAATCCACCGATCCTGACAAGGGGGTCGTACACCGCGCGGATTTCCGGCGACGGCCCCTCAAAGTGCGTAGCCCAGTTCGCGAGCAACGCTTTCCACGACGTGCTGTCGAGGTGGGCCTGCACCGCGGCTTTGCTGCGGTAGCGCTCGTAGAACCTCACCTCCCGGGTTGGGTTGCCGGCAGCGTCCAGTACCCGGTGGACGATGTACATCAGCGCGCCGCGCTGCTCCTGTTCGGTCTGCTTCCGCACTGCCTTGATGAGCTTGAGCGCGCCCTCTTCCATCCCGCTCTTCATCGTCATGCTCGCCCAAACCGTTTCCGCCATGTCATCGCTCCTGTGGGTGGTCCGGCGAGAATGCAACGGCATCAGGCATTAGTCCAGTCAGCCGTGCGACACGCCCACAGTGATGTGTCAGGGCGTCAGCTTCATCTGGACGAGGAGCGCGGTGAAGCGTGGGTCCCGACGCACGCTGTCGGGCCACGGCAGCATCTTCAGCCGCGCAAAATCGCTGACCCGATCGGTGTACGCCTGCTGCAACGATGTCATGGTCTCGTCGATCATGTCGAGCCCCGAGTACACGAAGGCGTATTCGAGCGGCGACACATAGCGGCTCTGCTTCATCGCATCGAGTTGGGCGAGGACGGCCCGGGCCTCGTCAGCCCGTCCGGCGGCGGCGAGCGCAAGGCCCTTGTAGCCAAGGCACACGCCGCCCTCGGTCATCGTCACCACCGTGTCGAAGGCCTGAATGCTCTCGTCGTGACGCCCCAGCGCGAGGTACACCAGGCCAAGGCGCCAGTATGTCCACGGAAACGATGGATCGAGTTCCCTGGTCTTCTCGAGCTGCTCGAGCGCTTCATCCGGTTTCCCGGCCAGCAACAGGGCGTACCCGAGGTGATCGTTGATGATCAGTGACAGCGGGTCCAGTTCCTGCGCGTGGCGCAGCGAGACGAGTGCGTCGTCGAAGCGTTCGACGTTGAACAGGTACCACGCATACCAGTGATGCGCCGTCGCGTACTTCGGGCTGATCTCCATCGCGCGCCGGAGGCTGTCCGCGGCACCAGCCCAGTCGAGATCGTAGAACAACCGGACGTAGCCCAGCGACGCATACGCTTCCGCGAGCATCGGATCGATGGCCAGCGCGCGCGCAGCCGCTTCCTTGCCGCGCGGAAACGCATCGTGCGGCCGCTGGTTGTTGTAGTAGCCAAGAATGTTGTACGTGTCAGCGAGCCCGCTGTAGGCAAGCGCGTAGCCAGGGTCGAGGTCGATCGCCTCCTGAAAGTGCGCGATCGCGCGGCGCAGCCCGTCCACCGTACGCTTGCTCCAGTAGTGACGGCCGCGGAGATACGCCTGATACGCCTGCGTATTCTCGGTGAACCGCTTCACCAGCCCTGCCTGCTCCTCGCCGCTGAGCTTGAACCGCAGTGACCGCGTGATCTCCACCGCCATCTCTTCCTGCACCGCGAAGATGTCAGAGAGCTTCCGGTTGTACTGCTCGCCCCACAGCTGAGACTCCGTCACGGAGTCCACCAGCTCTGCCTTGATCACGAGCACGTCGCCACGATGCATGATCCGTCCGGTCACGACGGCGCGCGCATGCACTTCCCGCGCGATTTCCGTCGGGTCCTTTGTGGTTCCCTTGTACCGGAACACCACGGATCGCGGAACCACGCGAAGCCCGTCCAGCCCCGTCAGCTTGTTCATGATGCTTTCGGTGATCCCTTCGCTCAGGTACTCGCTGTCCGCATCGTCGCTGCCGGTGCTGAACGGGAGCACGGCGACCGAGTCGATCGGCACGCGGCCGGTCGGGGTTGTCACCAGCGGGAGCGTTGGGTTCTTCGACGTGCTCTGTCCAACGGCGATCGCCCGCGCCCGTGCCACCTGACGCGACGCACCTGATGGCCGTTCCTCGGCGGCGCGGCGGCGGACCGGGTCTGTCCCTGCACCCTGCGGCGCGGCCGGCGGAGACGATGGCTTGCCGAGCGCTGTGCGCAGACGCGACCACAAGCCCTGCGGAACCGCACGCTTCGGCAGCGCCGGCCCCGATGCGTCCGTCAGTGCCCGGGCGAACTCCCGGCCCGACTTGAAGCGATCATCGGGATCCTTCGCCATCGCGCGACCGATGGCCTTTTCCACGTACTCCGGCACCTCCGGTCGCGACGCACGCACACTGGGGATCGGCTCCACGGAATGGCGGATCAACGTCAGCCGCATCGTCTCGCCAGTGTACGGTGGGACGCCGGTCAGCGTCTCGTACATCACACAGCCAAGACTGTAGATGTCACTCCTGCCGTCGATCTCCTGCGACCCGAGCGCCTGCTCCGGGCTCATGTACATCGGCGTACCAAGCGCTATGCCATGCTCCGTGATGCCGGCGGTTTCGGCGGCGGTCTTGACGTGCGCGATGCCGAAATCCGCGACGATGGCAAAGCCACCCTCCAACAGGATGTTCTCCGGCTTGATGTCGCGGTGAACGATCCCTTCAGTGTGCGCGAAATCGAGGGCACTCGCCACCTCGGTGCCGATCCGGACTGAATCACCGATGGGGAGGTATCCGTCACGCTTGAGCCGGTCGCGCAGCGATTCGCCGCGCATGAACGGCATCACGTAGTAGAGGAGACCCGCCGCCTCGCCGGAGTCGTGGAGCGCGAGGATGTGTGGGTGCGTGAGGCGCGCCGCAATGCCGATCTCGCGCTGGAACCGATCGGAACCAATCGCAACCGCCACATGCGGCAGCAGCACCTTGAGGGCGACACTGCGATCATGCTTCCGGTCGCGGGCGAGAAACACGACTGCGGCACCACCACGACCGAGTTCGCGCTCGATCAGGTACCGGTCAGCCAGCGCTGCTCGCAGTCGCCCAAGGTGCTCTTGCTCCACGCCGCTCCGATCGGGTTGAATTTCAGTCGAAATTTCGCCCGACGCAGGGGGTTGGGCAACTCGCCATGTGCGTACCATGGATGCGACGTGTGGCTTGGCGAGCCACATTCCCGGGCGGCGGGATACGCCCGTCGAACGGTCAACCTCCCCCGACTGACCCGTGCAGAGAGGCACGCAACCCCGGGGAAAATGGCCGGCAGTCGCGGCAGATCACCGGAACGCACTCGCGTACGCAGCGCCCGAGCCATGGACGACCGGCGAGCGATCGCTGACCTTTCGAACTGTGTTCCAGCAGCACCGGCGCTTCTACCACCACAGCCACCAGCCCGCCACATGCGTTCACTCGTCCGCCTGCTCCTCGCTTCAGCCTTTGCATTTCCTGCGGTGGCACCGGGCCAGACATTCCGATCGGCGGATTCCGTCATCAGGAAGATGTGGCGCGTCGGAATGGACCAGTCGCAGCTCGAACGGCTCGGTCAGGTCCTCATCGATTCGATCGGCCCACGGCTCTCCGGCTCTCCGGGGTTCGCGTCGGCCGTGACCTGGCTCGAGAGGACCTATCAGGGATTCGGAATCACCGCGAGGCGTGAACGCTACGGCACGTGGCGAGGATGGCAGCACGGCACCGTGCACATGCAGCTCACGGCGCCCCGGGTGCAGAATCTCGACGTCGAACTGCTCGCCTGGAGCCCGGGCACGGCAGGCGGCAAGCCGGTTGAGGGCAACGCGATCGTCATTCCGGAACTCCCGGATTCAGCGGCCGCGACACGCTGGCTGCAATCGGCCCGGGGAAAGTTCGTGCTGATCTCCGCACCGGAGATCATGTGCCGGCCAGTGCAGGATCTCGAACGCAACGCGCGCACATCGACGATCACGAGGCTCAACGCACAGCGCAACGACGTACGCCGCGTCACGGCGGAACGATTGAATGCGCTCGCGCCGCCCGGCTCGATGCCTGCAAACCGGATGGGCGCAGTCATCGCGCGGCTCGATTCCGCCGGTGTGATCGGCATCGGCACCACCAACTGGTCAGGCGGCTGGGGCGTCAACAAGGTGTTCGGCGCGGTATCCGAGCGCGTCCCGTCGCTCGATCTCTCCTGCGAGGACTATGGGCTCCTGCATCGCCTCGCATCGAACAATCAGGGACCGCGCATTCGCCTCACGGTCGAGTCGCAATCGACTCCCGCTGAGGTGCCGATGTTCAATGTCGTCGCCGAGATCCGGGGCATGGAGCTGCCAAACGAGTACATCGTGCTCTCGGCGCATCTCGACAGCTGGCTCGCGGCGACCGGTGCCACCGACAACGGCACCGGTACGCTGACGATGCTCGAAGCGATGCGTATTCTGAAGGAGACATATCCGAATCCGCGTCGCACGATCATCGCGGGCCACTGGGGCGGCGAGGAACAGGGCACCATCGGCTCGCTGGCGTTCAACGAGGATCACAAGGACGTGATCGATGGATTGCAGGTGGCGTTCAATCAGGACAACGGCACGTGGCGCGTCGAGACGCTCGAGGGACAGGGCTTCCTCAAGGCGAGCAGCAACCTGGCACGATGGGTGGCACAACTGCCGGCCGAGATGACCGACAGCGTGCGGCTGCAGCTTCCCGGCCCACAGGCCAACTCGGGCAGCGATCACACCTCGTTCATCTGCCGCGGCGCTCCGGCATTTCGCCTGCAGTCGAGCTACCCGGAGTATCGGCAGTACACGTGGCATACCAACCGCGACACGTTCGACAAGATCGTGTTCGACGATCTCAGGCAGAACGCGACGATGGCCGCCATGCTCGCGTACGCCGCGTCGGAAGACCGGGAGCGGACCACCCGGGAACAGGCGGTGCTGTCGGGAGCGAATGGCGCGCCACGCCCGTGGCCAACGTGTCGACCCGCGCAGCGCAGTTTCAGGGAGCCACCGCGTCCCGCACGCTGATCCGGACCCGGACGTATACTCTGACCGTCCACTGCCTTTCCACCGACTCTCGCCAATGCACACTTCCCTTCGACTCACTTTGCGCGTCGCCCTCTGCTGCGGCACCGCGCTCGAGCCACTGATCGCGCAGGCGGCCACCGGCGGTCTCGACCCCCGTGCGGCGCAGGCACTCCGGTTCCGCAACATCGGCCCCTTTCGCGGTGGGCGCTCGACGACGGTGACCGGAGTGCCGCAGCGAAAGCACGAATTCTGGTTCGGCGCAACGGGTGGCGGCGTCTGGAAGACCATCGACGACGGTCATTCGTGGTACAACGTCTCCGATGGCGCCTTTTCAACCGGATCGATCGGAGCGATTCGCGTGGCACCCTCCGACCCGAATGTGGTCTGGGTCGGCACGGGGTCCGACGGCATCCGATCCAACGTGATCGTCGGACGCGGCATCTATCGCTCCGATGATGCGGGATCCACCTGGCGGTTCGCCGGGTTGCGCGATGTGGGCCAGATCGCCGCCATCGTGATCAATCCCACCAACCCCGACATCGCACTGGTGGCGGCGCAGGGAATGCCCTTCTCCAAATCCGCCGACCGCGGTGTGTATCGCACGATCGATGGTGGACGTTCGTGGCAGAAGGTGCTCTTCGTGAACGACTCGACCGGCATCACGGACATCACGGCAAAACCTGATGACCCGAACACGCTCTACGCCGCTGCCTGGTACGGTGTGCGACACCCGTGGGCCATTGTGTCAGGCAGCAAGGATGACGGCGGCATCTACCGCTCGGTGGATGGCGGCACAACCTGGACGAAGCTCGGTGGGGGCTTGCCAACCGGCATCATCGGCAAGTCGAACCTCGCCGTCTCTGCTGCCGCCCCGCGTCGCGTGTACGCGCTCATCGAGGCCGAGAAGCCGAAGGCCGGTCTCTATCGTTCCGATGATGCCGGCGATACGTGGACCGTCGTCTCGACGATGAACGCGTTGCTCCTGCGCCCGTTCTACTACACCAACGTCGACGCCGATCCCACCAACGCCGACAACGTCTGGGTCCAGAACGAAACGATGTGGAAGAGTCGCGATGGCGGGAAGACGTTCGTCGCGTCTGAAACACCGCACGGCGACAACCACGATCTCTGGATCAATCCGAATGATCCCGACATCATGGTGCAATCGAACGACGGCGGCGCCAATGTCACGCTGGATGGCGGGCGGAGCTGGAGCACGCAGTACAACCAGGGCACCTCGGAGATCTACCAGGTCTTCGTCGACGATCACTACCCGTACCGTGTCTACGGCGCTCAGCAGGACAACAGTACGGTGATCGTGCCGTCGCTGCCCCTGTTCAGTGGCAACCCTGACCAGCCATCGCAATTCTGGATGCAGGGCCCAGGGTGTGAAACCGGACCGATCGTCCCCAGTCCGTGGAGCAGTGATGTCGTCTACGGCGCATGCAAGGGCCAATTCTCGCGGCTGCACCTCGTCACGGGGCAGGAGCAGAATTCGTGGGTCGGCGCCCAGTCGCTGTATGGCAACGATCCGAAGGACCTCATCTATCGGTTCCAGCGTGTATCGCCGCTCGATGTCTCGCCCCATGCGCGCGGCACCGTGTACTTCGCGTCGCAGTTCCTGCATCGCTCGCGGGACGACGGGATCACGTGGGAACGCATGTCCCCGGACCTGACGGCGAACACCCCGGAAACGCAGGGCGTGAGCGGTGGCCCGATCACGCGTGACGTCACCGGCGAGGAGTTCTACTCGACGCTCTACGCGATCAAGGAGTCACCCATCGAGCCCGGCGTGATCTGGACGGGCTCCAATGACGGGCCGATTCACGTCACGCGCAACAACGGTGCAAGCTGGACGAAGGTCACACCGCCGGACCTGCCGCCCGGTGGTCGCGTGCAGAACATCGATGTGTCCCGGCATCGCAAGGGGACGGCGTACGTTGCAGTGTACCGCTATCTGCTCGGCGACTTCAGGCCGTATGCCTATCGCACGACGGACTATGGCAAGACGTGGACACGGCTGACCACAGGCAGCAATGGCGTCCCGGACGACACACCGACGCGCGTCGTACGGGAAGATCCCGAGCGGCAGGGGTTGCTCTACCTCGGCACGGAATTCGGGTTCTATGTCAGCGCGAACGACGGTGCATCATGGATGCACATGCAACGCAACCTTCCCGTGGTTCCGATCACCGACATCAAGGTGCAGCGCGGCGACCTCGTGCTGTCGACCATGGGTCGCAGCTTCTGGATTCTCGACGACCTGACGCCGCTGCATCAGTACAACGGTGCGGCGCTCACGAAGAAGGCCGTCCTGCATACCCCTCGTGTTGCGATTCGGTGGCGGCACCAGGCGCTGCCTGCAGCGAGCGGCTCGCCCGAATACCCGGGCGCCGCTGCGACGATTGACTACTGGATTGGCAGCGCGCCGGCCGCCGCACCAGTCCTCGAGATTCGCAACGCCGCGGGCGGACTGGTTCGCACATTCACGACGGCCGGCGCCGCGGCACGGACCACAACCGAACAGGCGATGCGTGCACCCCGCGCGCGAACAACGGCCGCCACCGCCATCACGGATGCGATCGGCGAAAACCGGTTCCGCTGGGACCTGACGCATGCCACCACACCCGGTGGTCGCGGACCAATGGTGGGACCGGGCCGGTACTCCGTTCGCCTCATCGTTGGCGGCGATACGCTCCGACAGCCGCTCGTGGTGCAGGCCGATCCGCGTGTTCGTGCCGATGGCATCACGGATGAGATTCTCGTCGCCCAGGAGCGCCATGAACTCGCCGTGCGCAGCGCGATTCAGGACGCACGGCAGGCGCTCACACGAGCCAAGGATGTGCGCACGCAGATGCAGACGCGTGGGGCGCCCATGGCACGAGAGGCTGACGACATCCTGCGAGCACTTGAAACGCCCGAGGGACGCTACACCCGCCCGATGCTGCTCTCGCAGCTCGAGTATCTGTACAGCATGACGTTGCGCGCCGACCAGCGCGTGCCACGCGACGCCGCGCAGCGACTCGTCACGCTGAAGGCAGAGCTGACGGCCCTCACCAGGCGGCTAGATGCACTCTCGCGCATGAATGCCGCAGCAGTGATTCCCTGAGGCTTGCGGGATAGTTGGTATGAAGCGGCGGCTGGGCCGCCACGATAACGTGGTGGTGCCTGCTGCTCCACCACTATCCACGCGCTCACCGTCTGCCGACGGGGCGCATACCGGGAGGCCAACCGCCAAGGAGATCAGAGGGCTGGACCTGCACAAGCGCGAGAGCCCGCTGTCCATCAAAGCAGACGACGGCACGATCACCGACCGTCGCATTGCCACCAGCCGGGATCGGTTCACGGCCGTCGTCGGTGCGCGGCCGCCGGCGCGCATTCTGCTGGAGGCGAGCACCGAGCGTGAGTGGGTGGCGCGTCACTTGGAGTCGCTCGGCCACGAGGTGGTCGTCGCGGATCCGAATGACGAGCCGATGTACGCCAATCGCTCGCGCCGCACCAAGACCGACACGCGCGATGCGCGCACGTTGATGGACGGGCGCGCGACGGGTGCGTGGCGTCCGGCGTGTCGCGTCTCCGAGGCGCGACGCCATGTGCGGGCGGAGCTCGCGGTGCGCGATGCCCTCGTGCGCACGCGCACGCGGTCTATCGCGCTGGCGAAGGCGTTGGTGCGACGCGACGGGCTCCGCGTCCCGACGAGCGCGAGTGTGTGGGTGCCGACACGGATCGCGGAACTCGACCTGTCGCCGACGGTGACGACAGAGTTGCCGCCCCTCTTCGCGGTGTTCGCGCCGCTCACTGCGCAGATCGCCGTGGCGGATGCGCGCATCGCGGCGTTTGCGACGGAGGATCCCATCGCGACACGCCTCACGACGGCCCCAGGCGTGGGCCCGTGACGGCGAGCGCGTTCGTGGCGACGGTCGATGACATCACGCGATGTCGCACGGCGCATGACCTCGAGGCGTACCTCGGCCTCGTGCTGAGCGAGCGGAGTTCGGGCGAGCAGCGGCAGCTCGGGCCCATCACCAAGGCCGGCAACGGGCGGATGCGGTGGTGGCTCGTCGAGGCGGCGTGGACGATCCTGCGGTCCACGTCCCCGCCGACGCTCGCACGACGGACGTGGACGCGCACCATCGCGCAGCGGCGCGGCACACGGATCGCCGTGGTCGCGCTTGCGCGTCGCGTGGCCGGCATCCTGTACGCGACGTGGCGCGACGACCTCGCGTACGACGCGCACCGCATTCGGCCGCTCCCGCCGGCCGCGTACCAAAGCGCCGGATAGGCACCGCACGACCAGGCGCGAATCGAGATGACTGAATCGGGAGCGGCGAGCGCGGGAATTCTCTTGACGAACCACGGACGATCGACGTCGTGGGATCGTTGGCGCCGTCCGCTCTTTCGTACCACCCTCCTGCGCCGGGACCATCGCGTCCCACTCCAGAGCGCGAACAGAAGGCTCGGTCTATCAGGCTGAGAGGTCGCAGCGACTTGGGCTTCCTCGCCCGGCGCGGTCGTGATGATGCCGGACGGCTCAGGCGACGCGGTCGCCCTCTGCGCGCGCCCGAAGCGCCGCACGCTCGCGTACCGCCCGGTGAAGCCGTGGCCATCGACCAGCTTCTGCCAGATCGCCATCGCATTGCGCCCGTGGCCGAGCGCTTCAACGATCAGCTCGCGATAGGGCTCGCACGCACTCGCGGTCGGCGCTCGACCCGGCACAGGATCGGAGGCGCGCACCGGATCGGACGGCGGCGAGTCGGTGGACACCAGCACCGTGGTGGCCGGATTTGGCGGCGGCCACTCGGCCACGCGTCCACCCTGCCGGCGCACCGGAATCCCGGCGGCCGTCAGGTACCCACTGATCGTCTCGCGGCGGACACCGGTCGCCTCCTCGATCTCTCGGCGCGACCAGCCGAGTCGCCCCAGTCCCTGGATCTGGTGCTTTGTGGTCTTGGCCAAGATGGTGCTTATGGCCGAACGACCATACAGGTCGTCCTGCCTTCAACGCCTCAGCGCCCTCGCCGCGGTGGCCGGTTTTCAGGTGTCCACGGGTGGCCGGATTTGGGTGTCCACCGAGACTGAAACGCCTCCTGGGTCATCCCCACGGTTTCTCCGGCCACCGAAATTGATGACATGAGGAGGACCCCGGCGTTCCAGCGGGACTCTTCGTCGCACGGGTGCCTGATACGGTCGGCAGGCGAGTCTGGCAGCCAGGAACAGAGCCACTTGACGCCCGCTGGGAGAGTAGTACTATCACGCTACGATAGCAATACTATCACTCCAGCCTGGCGGCATGTGTCCGACGTCTTCAAGCAGATAAAATACGATCTTCCCGCGAGCATCGTCGTCTTCTTCGTCGCAGTGCCGCTCTGCCTGGGCATCGCCCTCGCCTCCGGGGCGCCGCTTTTCGCTGGACTGGTCGCAGGTATCGTCGGCGGCATCGTGGTGGGTGGCGCCAGCGGCTCACCCTTGGGCGTGAGCGGGCCGGCCGCGGGGCTTGCCGTGATTGTCCTCGGCGCCATCGCCACGCTGGGCGGCTCGTGGGAAGCGTTTCTCGTGGCGGTCATTCTCGCCGGCCTGCTGCAGATCGCGATGGGATTCGTCGGTCTCGGTGGCATCGCGTACTACTTCCCGACATCCGTGATCAAGGGAATGCTCACTGGCATCGGCTTGCTGATCATCCTCAAGCAGCTTCCCCATGCGCTGGGTGCCGTGGCGGCACCGACCGATGTGGTGGGTGTGACTGGGGAAGATGCCGGCGCACTGGAAGCCTTGCTGCAATCCATCACACCGGCAGCAGTGATCATCACCGCCATCTCGCTGACCCTGCTCGTGTGCTGGGACGCGTGGCTGGCACCGCGCTTTCGCATCTTCCGCCTGGTGCCGGGTCCGCTCGCCGCTGTAGCTGTCGGCATCACTCTCGGCATGCTCATGCAGGGCAGCCAACTGCCCTGGAGCCTCGACCCACACCAGCTGGTGGCCATCCCGGTGGCCACGGGCGTGAGCGAGTTCCTGGCGCAATTTTCCCGTCCTGATTTCGCTGCCATCTCTCGTGTCGACGTCTGGATCACCGCGGTCGTGCTGGCAGTCATCGCCAGTCTCGAGACGCTGCTCTGTGTGGAGGCCACCGATCGCCTGGATCCGCAGAAGCGCATTACGCCCACCAATCGCGAGCTCAAGGCGCAGGGCCTGGGCAACATCGTCTCCGGCCTGCTCGGCGGACTGCCAGTCACGCAAGTGATCGTGCGCAGCTCCGCCAACATCAGCTTCGGCGGCCGCACGAAGCTGTCCGCGATCCTGCACGGAGTGCTCATTCTGGTCTGCGTCGCGACGATTCCGCGCGTGCTCAACCTGATTCCGCTCGCAACGCTCGCCAGCATCCTCTTCGTCGTGGGCTACAAGCTCGCAAAGCCCGCACTCTTTGCGGCGATGTATCGCAGCGGTTGGGAGCAGTTTGCGCCGTTCATGGCCACCGTCGTTGGCATTCTGGCCACCGACCTGCTTCGCGGCATTGGCATCGGCCTCGCCGTGAGCATCGTGATCGTGCTGTATCACAACATGCGCAATCCTTTCACGCTGTCTCAGCACGCGCCGGGAAGCGACGAGTACCGTATCCGGCTCGCCGAAGAAGTTTCCTTTCTCAACAAGGGGCGCATCCTGCAACAGCTGCAGCTCATTCCGGAACGCTCACGCGTCGTGATCGACGCGACGGAGTCGAAAATCGTCGACTTCGATGTCCGCGAGATTCTCCGGGACTTCCGCGCCGGGGCTCCCGCGCGCGACATCGCCGTGGAGCTCCGCGGCATCACTCTCGATCCCTCCGTACCATGAGAACACTGACCAAAGAAGTTCGCGACACGCTCACCCCGACCGCTGCAATCGAAGTGCTGCGGAAGGGCAACGAGCGCTTCGTCAACAATCTGCGCGCGAACCGCAATCTCCTGCAGCAGGTGAACGAGACCAGCGACGGACAGCATCCGCTCGCCATTGTCCTCAGCTGCATCGACTCCCGCACGTCGGCCGAACTGATCTTCGACCAGGGGCTGGGCGACATCTTCAGCTGCAGGATCGCGGGCAACGTGCTCAACGACGACATCCTCGGCAGCATGGAGTTCGCGTGCAAGGTGGCCGGGGCCAAAGCCATCGTCGTGCTCGGACACAGCAAGTGCGGCGCGATCATGGGCGCCTGCGACGGGGTGCGTATGGGGAATCTCACGGGGCTGCTCCAGAAGGTGGACGAGGCCATACAGCTGGAAACGGAAACCATTGCCGACCGCACGTCCCGTAACCCAGCGTACGTGGAACGGGTTGCCGAACTCAACGTGCTGCTCGTGAAGCGTCAGGTGATGGAGCGGAGCGCCCTGCTCGCCGGCATGATCCGGGAGTCGGAGCTCGCACTCGTGGGCGGCATGTACGACGTGGATTCCGGCGCAGTCGAGTTCTACGACGCGCGCATGCTCATGGGCGCTGCGTGAGAGCGACAAAGGGACTCGCCGCCGCACCCTCAGGTTCGCAGCATCGGAACCTGAGGTTTCGCTTGCAGATCGACGAGAGGCTCTTCATCCGGGATCCGACCTCCACCCGTCTGGGCGAGCGCATCGTCGAAAACTCCATCGTCCTGCTCGACGAGATCGGATACGAGGCGTTCACCTTCCGCAAGCTGGCGCAGCGCATCGGCACAACCGAGGCGTCGATCTACCGGTACTTCAAGAGCAAGCATCGTGTGCTGCTATACCTCACGTCGTGGTACTGGAGCTGGATGGAACACCGGCTGCTCGTTGCCGCGGCGACCAGCTCGTCGCCGGAGGAGCGGCTGCGGCTCGCACTCTGCGAGTTGACGCAGCCGATCCGCGACGATGAATCGACGCCGCGCATTGACGAGGCCGCGCTCTATCGCGTGGTGGTCGTCGAATCGTCGAAGACGTTCCTGCACCCTGACGTGGATGTCGAGAACCGCGAAGGGCTGTTCCTCAGCTACAAACGCCTCTGCCGCACGGTGGCCGACCTGATCACCGCCATCAGTCCGGATTATCAGTATCCGGTCGCGCTGGTCTCCACCGTCGTCGAGAGCTCTCACCTGCAGAAGTTCTTTGCCGAGCACCTGCCACGGCTCACGGAAGTGCAGCATGCAGACGCACATCACTCGACGACGATATTTCTGACGGAACTCGTGTTCAGGGCTATCGCGCGCGAGTCGTGATGCGGGTGTTCAGTGACCCGCCAACGCATGATTCGGCGAGTTGACGGCCTGGTTCGCTTGGCTGGCTTCACAGGTCACGACATGCGAGCTTATGGCGCCGTCGCGGCCACGCGTCAGGCCTTCCGGACATCATGCCTCGCTTTCGAGCATGAAATGCACCTGATCATCGGCGCCACTGGCTCCCTGGACGGTCACCTCACGCGCTCCCTGCTCGCGGCAGGCGAGCGTGTCCGGGTCTTCACCCGTGACCCCGCGCGGGCGCGGGTTTTCGCGGCCGAGGGAGCGGAGGTGGTGCGCGGCGACATGCGTGACGCGGCTTCAGTGCGGATGGCGCTGCAGGATGTGCGGGGTCGTGGTGTCGGCATCGTACTCCATCCTCGGGCGAGGGGCCAACGCCAGCCGGATCGTCGATGACGACGGACAGCGCACGCGGATCGCAGCCGCGAAAGAGGCAGGCATCGCCCATCTGGTGTACACCTCCGGCCACGGCGCTTCGCCCAATCATCCGGTGGACTTCTGGCGAACGAAGACGCGCACTGAGGGGGTCGTGCGCGAGAGCGGCATTCGGGATAGTTGGAATGAAGCGGCGCTTGGGCCTCCACGGTCACGTGATGGTACCCACTGCTCCACCTCGATCACGCGCGCACCGTCGCGACGGGGCGCATGACCGGGAGGCCAACCGCCAAGGAGAGCAGAGGGCTGGACCTGCATCAGCGCGAGAGCCAGCTGTCCATCAAAGCAGACGATGGCACGATCACCGACCGCCGGATCGCGACCAGTCGGGAGCGGTTCACCGCCGTGTTGGGTGGGCGGGCGGCCGCCCGCCCGGATCCTGCTGGAAGCCAGCACGGAGAGCGAGTGGGTCGCGCGCCACCTGGAGTCGCTCGGACACGAGGTGATTGTCGCGGATCCGAACGACGCGCCGATGTATGGCAATCGCTCGCGCCGCACCGAGACCGACACGCGCGATGCGCGCACGTTGATGGACAGGTGCGCGACGGGTGCGTGGCGTCCGGCGTATCGCCTCTCCGAAGCGCGGCGGCACGTGCGCGCGGAGCTGGCGGTGCGGGATGCGCTGGTCCGGAGGCGGACGCGGTACATCGTGCTCGCCAAAGCGTTGGTACGCCGCGACGGGCTCCGCGTGCCGACGAGCGCGAGTGCGTGGGTGCCGACGCGGATCGCCGAGCTGGAGCTGTCGCCGATGTTGACGGCGGAGTTGGCACCGCTCTTCGCCCGGCAGCCTTGACCTGGATTCGATCAGAACCGTCGTCCTCGACGAACCTGATGAAATGCTCGACATGGGGTTCGCCGACGAGCTCGAGGCAATCCTCGAAGCAACTCCTCGGGACCGCCAGACCGTCCTGTTCTCCGCAACCATGCCAGCGCGGATCACCTCGATCGCCCGCAAGCACCTAACCGATCCGGTGCGGATCGCGGAACTGAGAACCGGTGACCGCGCACGTCGCGCGGTCACCGGTGTGCCTTTTCGGCAACGGCGAGCGGTAGTCTATTGGTACTGGATGTAGAGAGGCTTCGGCCACAGGCGCAGTACCTCGCCCGGCACCAGCAGCTTCGAGCGGCCTCGCACATCGTTCTTGTAGAAGAGCTTGAAGCCGGTGAACTGCACGGGTTCGTCCCGGATGTACGACCGGTAGCTCGAGATCTTGACCGGCGGAATGCCCCACCCGTCCATGTGCATCACCACCTGCACGTTCGGGTCGAAGCGGATGTTCCGCGAGTTCGTCACCATCGGCCTGGTGTAGCGATGCACGATCAGCAGCTTCGGCGGCAGGTGCTTGCGCTTCACCAGATCGGCGAGCTGGTCCTGCACCCAGTTGATGTCGCGCGCATCGTACGTCCCGACACGACGGCCCGGGTTGGAGCCATCCTTCATCGAGAACTCGGGATCGATGCCAAGGTGCACGTTCGGCCGCTCGAGCCATTTCATCAGGACCGGGAGTTCCGCCTGGATCGTGCTTTTCGCCACCTGAATGTCGAGAAACACGAGCGCATTCCGCCGCTCGGCCCAGGAGATGACGCGGGCGATGAGTGAGTCGTTCATCCGCGCACGCCAGCGACCATCGGCGCCTGCCGAGCCCTGTGCCACCGTCGCGATCAGGTGCAGCGCCGGAATGACTGGTGTTGCAGGATCCGCGGCGCGCCACGCCGCCACTTCACCGTCCAGCCGCGCCAACATCGGCTCGGGATCCAGCTCACCGAGAATCCCCATCCGACGCGACAGCGGGTTCCCGTAGAACGCCACGATCCGGTTGCGCGGAAGCAGCGCGCCCGG
>JANMNM010000110.1:0-2271 GCA_031373905.1 Gemmatimonadaceae bacterium
GTGAGTGCGTCGCCGGAACTCGCGAGGTAACCCTCGTTGAAGACGAGATAGACCACTTGCAGCACCGAGTCCAGGCGCGTTGGCAACTCGGCGGTTTCCGGCACCTGATACGGGATGCGCGCGTTCCGGATCTTCTGTTTCGCGCGAACGATGCGCTGCGCCACCGTGGGCGCGGGCGTGAGGAAGGCGTGCGCGATCTCCTCGGTCGTGAGGCCGCAGACTTCGCGCAGTGTCAACGCGACTTGCGCGTCGCGCGCGAGCGCTGGATGACAACAGGTGAAGATCAACCGAAGCTGGTCGTCGGCGACATCATCGTCGTTGCCCGCATCCTGGGCGGTGTGCAGCGCGTCGGCGATTGCCTGTTCAGACTGACCGAGCCGCGCGTCCCGTCGCTGTGCATCGATGGCACGGAATCGCGCCGTCGACACGAGCCATGCGCGAGGATTGTGTGGCACAGCATCGCGGCTCCACTGCCGCATCGCGACGGCAAAGGCATCGTGCATGGCCTCCTCAGCCCGGTCGAAATCGCCGAGCAACCGGATCAACGTGGCGAGCACACGACGGGACTCGGTCCGGTACACCTCATCAACGCGGTGGCGGATCGTGTCCGACGTGTGCTCGCCATCGGTTTCCATGACGGAGCTACTGCGCAGAGTGCACGTTGACGGGCCGGACCTCGATACTGCCGATGCGTGCCGAGGGAATCCGGGACGCAATCTGGATCGCCTCATTCAGGTCCACGGCATCGATCAGGTAGAAGCCGCCGAGCTGTTCCTTCGTTTCGGCGAATGGTCCGTCGGTCGTGCTGAGAACGCCCTTCCTGATGCGGACCGTGGTGGCGGTGTGGGTGGGCTTGAGTTCCTCGCCCGCGATCATCTTCCCGGCGGCAACCAGGTCATTGGTAAAGCTGAAGTACTCGCCCATGAAGGCCTTTCCTTCGCTCTCACTCATGGCGGCAAGCGTGTTCTCTTCATCGTAGATCAGGCACAGGTACTTCATGGGGGACCCTCCGGGGGTCGAGAGTGATGGGTGCTGCCGGACACCCTATGGTCGATCGGGGGCCCGCCAATTCGACATCGGTCAGGTGCCAGCCTGCCGGGGCACCGCCGCTGAGGGCAAGGAACGCGCAAGTCAGCCGTTGCGCCATTCCCGCTCAGGGTGCGCTGGTTAGGCTTGAAGTGTTCACCGTCGATTCTCCTGTGTGGAGCCTGCATGCGTCTTCCGTTCGCGTTCCGGTCGCTGTTGTCCGTGTTGGTACTGGCACTCGGCGTCGATGCGCTGCCCGTGGCTGCTCAGCCGTCAGCGCCGCGCGCCGCCCCCGCCGTAACCGTGATCCGCGCCGCCCGGCTGATCATCGGGGATGGCACCCAGCTGGAGTCGCCGGCGGTCGTGATCACCGGGGACCGGATCACGGCGGTAGGGCCCGCGTCCACCGTCCGGGTGCCAGCTGGCGCCCGGGTGATCGACATGCCCGGTGCGACGCTGATGCCCGGGTTCTTCGACATGCACACGCACCTGACGTCGATCGACAACGACGGCGGCGATCTCGCGGTGCTGCGTGAGACCGCGGCGCATGGCGCGATCTACGCGGTGATCAACGCGAAGAAGACGCTCGAGGCGGGATTCACCACGATTCGCGAGGCTGGCTCGACGAACTACGTCGATGTGGCCGTGCGCGATGCGATCGACCGTGGACTGATTCCCGGACCACGGATCCATGCCTCGGGCCCATCACTTGGCAGCACCGGTGGGCACGCGGATGTGAATGGCTGGAGCCCCACGATCGCCATCCCCGGAACGGGGGCGATCGTCGATGGTCCCGATGCAATACGCCGGCAGGTGCGGCTCAACGTGAAGTACGGTGCCGATCAGATCAAGTTCGTCGCAACGGGTGGCATCCTGTCAGTCGGTGACGCCGTCAACGCACCGCAGTTCGGTGAGGATGAGATGCGGGCGCTGGTCGAGGAAGCAACGCGCCTGGGGCGGAAGGTGATGGCACATGCCCATGGTGGCGCGGGCCTGCTTGCCGCAGTGAAGGCAGGTGCGGCATCCATCGAGCATGGCAGCCTCGTGGATGACGAAGCGATCACCGCCATGAAGTCACGCGGAACGTACCTCGTCCCGACTCTCATCATTCTCGAGGAGATCGTCAGCGATGGTGTGCGAAAGGGTGTGCCTGCCAACTCCATTGCGAAGGCGACCGCGATCGCCGTCGAGCGCCGCACGCGCCTGCGACACGCCTACCAGTCAGGCGTGAAGTTCGCCCTCGGT
>JANMNM010000237.1:0-16533 GCA_031373905.1 Gemmatimonadaceae bacterium
TCCTCGCCGCGGCCGTCGCCGCAGGCTGCCGAAGTGTTACCTCGCAGACCGGCGATTCGCGACCTGCTGCCGACTCGCTTCGCGGGTTCTCCGCGAGTGCCGCGGCAAATGAGCGGGCAACGGAAGCAGAGTTCGCGCGCACGCTCAGTCGCGACTCCACGGGCACCTACTTCCGATACCTCACCGCCGAGCCCCATCCTGCGGGTTCAGCACGCAACAAGGAGCTCGCCGAGTACATCGCGGAGCGCTACCGCGCCTGGGGGCTTGATCACGTGCAGCTGCATCGCTACGACGTGCTGCTGCCCTGGCCGCGCGAAGTGCGCGTGACGATGATCGCGCCGACGCACTACGACGCGACGCTGCGAGAGGATGCATATCCGGAGGACCCCCAGACCTCGCAGGACCCCGGCATCACATACCTCGGCATGAGTGCCTCCGGGGACGTGACGGGTGAACTGGTGTACGCCGCAAGCGGCAATCCGTCCGACTACGACTGGCTCGAGCAGCAGGGCGTGAGCCTGAAAGGCAAGATCGCAATCGTTCGTTACTCGGTGCCCTACAGCTATCGTGGGTTCAAGGCGCTGACGGCAGAGAAGCGCGGACTCGCGGCGCTGCTGATCTATTCCGATCCGGCCGAGGACGGCTTCGTGAAGGGCGCGACGTTCCCCAATGGCCCGTGGGGACCGGAGAGTCACATACAGCGCGGTGCGATCACCTACGATTTCATGGTGGCCGGCGACCCGCTCACGCCGGGCTACGCATCAGTGCCGGGTGCACCGCGCATCAAGGCGGAGGACGCGCTGTCGGTCCCGAAGATCATGATGGTCCCGATGTCGTACCGCGATGCACGTCCGTTGCTGCAGGCACTTGGCGGCGCGGAGGCGCCAGCGTCATGGCAGGGCGCCATGGGATTCAGGTATCACGTCGGTGCCGGACCGGCCACGGTGCGCGTGAAGGTCGACATGGACGATGCGATCCGTCCCATCTGGGTCGTCGAAGGGCGCATCACCGGCACTGACGAGCCAGAGAAGTACGTGGTGATTGGCAATCATCGCGATGCATGGGTCTTCGGCGCGGTCGATCCATCGTCGGGCACCGCAACGCAGATGGAGCTCGCTCGCACGCTTGGCGCGGAAGCCAAGGCCGGTCGCCGACCGAGACGCACGATCGTTTTCGCGAGTTGGGACGCCGAGGAATGGCATCTCACCGGCTCCACGGAATGGGGCGAGCAGTTCGCCGATGACCTGCGCCGGAACGCGATTGCATACCTGAATGTCGATGGCTCGACGAGTGGGTCGAACTTCGAGGCGGGCGCGATTGCGAGCCTCAATCCACTCGTCGCACAAGTCGCGCGCGACGTGCGAGACCCCACACGCACAGGCTCAGTGCTCGACGCATGGGGTGAGTCGATCCGGACGGCCAAGCGTGATGCCAACATCGGCGGCGGCGCCACACGTGCAACTACTGCCTCACGACCGATCGACTACCCAGGCAACGCGCTCGGCTCGGGCTCGGACTACACCGTCTTCCTGAACTTCCTCGGCCTCCCGATCGTCGAGATGAATTTCGGCGGACCGTACGGCGTGTATCACTCGATGTACGATAACGCGTACTGGATGGAGCACTTCGGTGATCCGGGGTTCCGGTACATGACCGCGATGTCCGAGGTGTGGGGACGGATGGCAATGCGGCTGGCGAATGCCGAGCACTATCCCCACGACTTCGTGCTGTACGCTGAACGTGTTGGCGGGTTCATCGACGCACTCGCATCGCAGCCGGCGGTGACCGGCCAGCTGGATTTCGCCCGCGTCCGTGCGGCGAAGGATCGCTGGCGTGATGCGGCACGTGCGCTTGAAACTGCGCTCGCAGCGGAACTCGGCGCGCCACATACATCGCAGCGCACGCAGCGGCTCGCGGCCATGAATGAGGCAATGAGGCGTGTGGAGCAGTCGTTGCTCGACGATCGCGGCATCCCCGGGCGCCCGTGGTTCCGGCACGTGCTGTACGCGCCGAGGTTCACCTACGCGGCGATGACGCTGCCGGGTGTTCAGGAGGCCGTTGATGCTGGTGATTGGGTTCGGGCGCGAGCGCAGCTCGTACTCGTCGCCGCGAAACTCGATGCGGCTGCCAGCGCAACAGCGTGGGCAGCGGTGCGACGCTAGAACGGCACGTACTGGAGCGGCACGCGGTCGTACGACCGGCGTCACGACCGGCGCAATACCATCACACCGGCGAAGTGCCGGAACGCCTCGCGACGCTTCGCCGGTGCGAGGCCACCGACCCAGCGCCAGAACCGTGCGAGTGGAAAGCTGCGCTTGAGCCGGATGCCTTCGTCGAGGAAGCCCCGATACTCTTCGACCTTCCAGCCGAACTTCTCGAAGAATGCCGGTCCTTCGGCCGGCCCGAACAGGAACGGTGCGTCACCCGCCGCAACTGACTTCCCCCACGACTTCGACATCATCTGCAAGAGTCTCGGGCTGGCCAGATCGGAGACCCATGTGCCGAACGTTTCGCATGCGTGCAGGTCTTCGGCGAGCCCGATGACATCAGGCTCCGCGAGGTAGATGAGCAATCCTTCCGTGATCACGAGCGTGCGGCGCGCGGCGGCGTTCACTCGTGCAAAGAGGGCTCGGCGACCGTCCGCGTCGGACAGATCGAGCGGCACCGTCTCGTAGGCACATGCCGGTCGCTCGCCGCGCATCGCGTCGGACTTGTACTGCACCATGTGCGGATGATCGACGTCGATCCAGTGCAGCGACGACGGAAGCGCCATGCGGAAGGCACGTACATCGAGCCCAGCTGCAAGGTTGAGCACCGTGTCGGTGCCCGCTGCAACAGCGCGCAGCACGACCTCGTCGATGATCACCGTGCGGACGATCATTGGCCACGAGGCACTTCGGCCGCGCTTCAGGCCGTTGACAATGGCCTCGCCTTTTGCGCCGGCGAGCCGACGGGCGAACGGATCGCGGAACAGGGCGTCAGGTCGCTCCGACTCCATTGCGCGATACACTGCCACCCACCGCGCCGTGTCGGAGACATCTGAGATCAGGGTGTCAGCCACTGTGCGTCTCACCGTCAGAAGGGCCTGCTTGGCGCGAGTCCGGGCGGTGCCCGGTCTCCCACGCAGCCGTGCCCGGCGGCCAGACGGCAGGCGTGCGGGCCACTCAATCGAAAACGGCAGCGCGTGCGGAGTGCCTTGAGCATACGACGGTGCACTCGGGCGGCAAGCGGACGGCCGTTTCGCGCGGACATCAGCCGCGCCGACGTCTCGCGGCGTTGCGGTGTCCTGCCGGGATCCTGAGATGTCGCCGGAATGGCTCACCCCGTTTGTTGCGACCGACGATGGCGCGAAACGCGGGGCCGGCGCGCCGGCGGATGGGACCGTGTGCGGGATGGCACCGGCAGCCGAAAATCCAGTCGGTGGCCCGGCGACGTATTGGGTGCTCACTCAGTATTCGGCACGCACCTCGACCCCTTCGGATCATGACAAACACCGAGGCAGTGCAATCGATCTACGCCGCGTTCCTGCGCGGCGACGTCGCAGCAATTCAGGGTATGGTCTCCGAGACCGTGCGCTGGGACAATTCGATGGTCGCATCCCATGAATGTCCCTGGAACGCAGACTTCAGCGGCCGAAGCCGGCTGCCAGGTTTCTTCAAGGCGGTCGGCGACAACGTCACATTCTCCATGTTCGAACCGCAGTCGTACATCGCGTCAGGTAATCAGGTGGCAGCGTTGCTGCACCTCGAGTCCACGGTCAACAAGAACGGACGTCGCCAGGCGAATGACGTGGTGCACGTGTGGACGTTTGATGATGAGGGATTGGTGACATCGTATCGTCACTACAACGACACAGCGCAGGAACTCGCCGCGTGGCGGGATTGACATCGAATCGATTGCCAGAGTAGTGCAGCACTGGTGAATCCCGGCTTTCCATATTCGTTGACCGGCGCGAATCCGTTGCGCTACTCTGCGCGGCGCGCTCCCCGACGCGAGGCCTTGTCGCCGCCGGTTCTGGATGCTGCCGTCGTGCGGGTCGCGGCGTCCGAGGCCTTGGCCCGCCGCGCGGTCAGGGCGCGACGCCCGTGCTCCTCGGCGAGTGCCACCGCCACGCGCTCGATCAGCTCGTACGGAATCCCGTCAGCATACGGAAACCGTAAATTGCCCTTCGGGCCGCGATACGGCGCGAGCGACGCCATCAGGCCAGGATCGCCATGCACTGGCGGGAAGACTCCGATGTGTTCCTTGAACGCAGCAAAGTAGAAGAAGATCCGGTCGATCCTGAACGCCGGCATCCGGTAGCTGATGGTCTCGGTCGCATCAGGCACGCGCCGCTTCACGCGGCGTCGGATCTCACTCAGAATCGCTCGAGCGCTCGGCGGTGCGGCGGCGATGTAGCCGTCTATGGACGAGGGCGTCGTGGTCTCGCGCATGGGAACACTCCGTCGTAAGGTCTCGGAAAGAGTTGGGAGTACGGGAGCAGGCTCGGCGTGTCGTTGCGAACGGCAAGGTTGTGGCGATTTTAACCGTGCTCATGACCGTTGACTCACCGCCGCAAAAGCGAGTTGACAGGCTCGCCCCGCAGTCCACGGTAACTCCTGCGACGGGTTCTCGCACGCTTCCGCGCGACGACGGCGCGCACCGCCGCGTACGGAGATCGCCATCGACACGTGTGAGCCTGGCTCATCAGTGACTATGGCAACACCTGAAACCCCAGCCCTTCGGCACACCTGCGCACACGAGTGTCTCGCGAGAGAATCGTCACCGGCCCAACCGCATCACGAAGTGTGCACGCCGACGCGATGTGCAGCGCGTCGAGCGTGCGCACGGGATCTCCCGGCATCGGCTCGCGTGCCCTTGCCGTCACGCGTGAATCGAGCGCCTGAATGTGCCACGTCGACTCGAGTTGATCGAAGAGTTGCAGCGCGGCGAGTTCCTGCAGTCGCGTCAATCGCTCCAACATCCGCGCGCGGGTCAGCGCCCGCGAGCACTCGACTGACGTCAGCGCAGACGAGACCACATGCTCTGCATCACGAAGCGCGTGGAGCACCTCGTCGCTCCCGGGTTCGCCCAGCAGCCACTCGAGCACCGCACTCGATTCTGCGTACAGCACCATCGGTCAGAGCCGCTCGTCGCGTTCAGCGTCGAGCAGCGCTCGCGCGGTGCCTTCCGGGAGCGCGATCGGGCTGACTGGATACGTGAACCTGGGTCGCTCCGCGAGGCGGAGCGCGCCGCTCGAGGCAAGGCGCGCCAGCGCACGATCACGCGGCGACTCAGTGACCGTGCTTCCATCCGGCCGGCGCAGCTCCCCTACGACGCGGCCGCGATCGGTCACCAGGACGGTTTCTCCGTCCTGAAGCTCACGCAGCACCTGGCTCAGCCGGGCCTTCAGATCGCGAACCCCGATTGTCTTCATTTCGCAATGTAGGCTCATGTGACTACATCGCGCAATCCCGCCGACTCTTGTCAGAAGGAGGGCCGCGCTGCGGCCGGACGCTACGGAACCCGCGCCATCTCCAACTGATAGCGTCGCCCGGCTTTCGCATCAAACTCCATTGCCCCCGCGTCTCGTCGCGTGACCGTCACGCGCTGCCCGTCAGACGTCACCGTCACCCTGCCCTTCACCTCGACACGACACCGCCGCGTCACGTGCGCACGAATGGTGGCTCGCGTCGCCCGCGAGTTCGACCACGCCACGTCGACGTCGAACCCGCCGCGCGCCCGCAGCCCCTGCACACTGCCGTCGCCCCACTCCGCAGGCAACGCGGGCAACAGTCGGATCGCGCCCTGGTGCGACTGCACCAGCATCTCCGCGATCGCTGCCGATCCACCCAGGTTGCCGTCCACCTGCAGCGCACGCCCGCACAACGAAAAGAGGTTGGGCAGCGATGATTTCGTCAGCAGTGCGCGCAACTGTTCCAGTGCCTTCTCGCCATCGTGGAGTCGGGCGCGGAGTCCCATCTTCCATGCATACGACCAGCCGCAGCCCCCGGTACCGCGACGGTCGAGCGTGACGGCCGCCGCCGCCGCGAGTGCCGGCGTGCTTTCCGGAGTGATCTCACTGCCCGGATAGAGGCCCCACAGCCCGGAGAGATGCCGGTGCTGCGGCTCGAGATCATCCCAGTCTTCGAGCCACTCCTGCAACTGGCCATTCTTCCCGATCTGGTTCGGCGCCAGTCGCGCGCGCGCTGAGCGCGTCTCCGCCGCCTGCGCACTGTCGACATGCAGTACCGACGACGCTTCGCTGAACGCACCGAACACGTCGCGAATGATGTGCATGTCCATCGTGGGGCCTGCCGCCATCGTGCGCGCGGTAAGTGAGATGCCGCTGACCTCGTCGAAGAACTCGCCATTGCCCGGCCACGCCGGATAGTTCTCGGGTGAGTTGCTTGGCGCGGTGACGAGCCAGCCCTTGGCAGGATACGGCACGAGGATATCCAGCAGAAAACGCGTCTGGTCACGCAACAGCGGATAGATGCGGCGCAGGTATGCCGTGTCGCCGGAGAAGCGGTAGTGCTCGAACAGATTCGTCATGAGCCACGCGCCACCGACAGGCCATGCGCCCCATGACGGTCCGTCCATCGGCGCCGCAGCGCGCCACAGATCGGTGTTCTGGTGCAGCACCCATCCACGCGCTCCCCAGTGTTCACGCGCGATCTCCGTTCCCGTTTCGGCCACGTCGCGCACCAGCGATTCCAGCGGGCCGGTCATCTCACTCAGATTGCCCGTCTCCGCGGGCCAGTAGTTCATCGGCGTGTTGATGTTGACGGTGTACTTCGAGTCCCACCACGGGTTCGGATTGTCGTTCCAGATGCCCTGCAGGTTTGCCGCCTCGGTGCCTGGGCGCGAACTGCCGATCAACAGGTAGCGACCAAACTGATAGAACAGCGCCGCCAGATCGGAATCGGGCGCGGTGGCGAATCGCTTGATACGCTCGTCGGTCGGGAGCGCCAGCACAGCAGCACTCGTTCCATTGAGCGCAAGATGCACACGCCCAAACCAGCGCTGATGCTCTGCGACGTGATCGCGCAGCATCACGTCGTATGCGCGAGAGGAGGTGCGATCGAGCACTGCTCGCACGCGCGCTGACGGATCGGCGCTGACGTCTCGGTAGTTCACGAAATTCGTTGCCGCAGCCAACACGATGGTGACCGAATCGGCACCGGTAACGCGCAGCGTGCGATAATCCACGGCCACGGTGCCACGAGAGCCGGCGTTGCGCACCTGCAGTCGCGCTTCGTATGTGAGCCTGCCCGCAATGCCAAGATAGTCGGAGTTCTTGCCCGTGATCCGCAGTCCGTCGGGCGCCACGCCGTCCATCTGGAAATAGTCAGTGCCGTAGTTGGAGTGCGCCGGATTCCGCGTGCCCTGCAGCACCGCCAAACAATTCAGCGCACCAGGCCGATTCGCCGACAGCCGAATAACGATCACCTGATCCGGCGCGCTCACGAACACCTCGCGCGTGAACGTCACTCCATTCACGACGTACGACACGCGGGCAAGCGCCGAATCCATCACGAGCTCTCGGCGATAGTTGGTCACGCTGTCGTGCCCCGGAAACGTGATACGCAGATCGCCCAGTGACTGGTACTTCATCTGTTCGTACGGCACGCCCATCATCGTGCGGCCGAACAGGTCGTGTGCGCGGGGCACATCACCAGCAAACAGCAGGCGTCGAATCTCCGGCAGCGCCGCGCTGGCACCCTTGCGCACCGGGTTGTATGGCCCGCCTGTCCAGAGTGTCTCTTCGTTGAGCTGAATGTGCTCTTCGCGCGTACCACCGAAGATCATCGCGCCCAGGCGGCCGTTGCCCACCGGCAGTGCGCGATTCCACTCTGCAGCGGGCTGACGGTACCAGAGCGTCGAGGAGCCCGGAGCCTGTGCGGGCGCGTGACGTGCAAGCGCGAGCAGAGTCAGGACCACCGTGCGGGCGCACACGGAAAGCGGCTTCATGTCGGTCGCGCGAAACATCATAGCGTGTACTCCCCTTGTGCCTACAGATGACCACGGCGTCGCGAGCGAATCAGCACGATTGCCCGTGCGTGCTGCCAGCCGCAGCGTGCCGCCCTACCCCGCCACCGGCAGATGCCGACGGAACGGCACGTCCTTCACCGTCCCCTCGTCGAACTCCTGCGCGTACCGATGGCCGGCATAAACCGCGTGTGCGATCAGCCCCGGCGCGAGTGCGTCCCCGATGCATTCCACGCTCCGCACTCCCGCCGCCGCCCACTCCCCCTGCCGCTCTTCGAGCGCAGCGAGCAGTCCGTCGTTCGGGACACGCGCCGTGACACTCACGACCGCGTCGCACGGCAGCTCGGCCGTCACACCCGACCACACGTGCTCGAGCAGCACTGACCCTGTCCGTGCCGCCGTGATGTTGTGCGACGTCACCTGTTTCACACCAATCGCATACAACCGCTTCTGGATGTGCCTGAAATCCAGTGTGTTCGTGCTCCACGATGCGACCGTATCCTCCGGCGTCACGATCGTCACCGTGCCACCTGCCGACACGATCAACTCGGCCAACGCACTGCCCAGGTAGAACGAGTCGTCATCGAACAGCACGACGTGGCCCGTGGGCACGCGGCCGGCCATCAGGTCATCGGGTGTGAGGATCTGATCGCCAAAGCCAGGAATCGCCGAACCGTTCGACCGGCCATACCCATCGCGACGCCACGCACATCCCGTGGCGAGCACCACATGGCTGGCCCCGAAATCGAGCAGGTCCTGCGCCGAGACCGGCGATTCCGGATAGACCGTGATGCATGATTGCTTCTCGATCTGCGACACGCGCCAGTCACGCACACGCTTCCACTCCGCAAGGCCGGGAAGCAGTGCCTCCTTCAGTACGCGACCGCCAAGCTCGCGATCCGCCTCAGTCAGATGCACCTCGTACCCGCGCTGCCCCAGAGCGCGCGCGGCTTCGAGGCCCGCAGGCCCGGCACCAACCACGAGAATCCTCGCGTCGGTCCGCTTCGTGGCGATACGCTCCGGATGCCATCCCTTGCGCCACTCCTCACCCATCGACGGGTTCTGTGTGCAGCGGATCGGCGTGATGGTCATGTCGCCAGTCACGCAGATGTTGCAGCCGATGCATTCACGGATGTCGTCGAGCCGGCCTTCCTCGATCTTCTTCGGCAGGAACGGATCGGCGATGCTCGGACGCGCCGCACCGATCATGTCCAGCACACCACGATTGATCTGATCCACCATCGTATCGGGGTTGGTGAACCGGCCAACGCCGACCACGGGCTTCGTGGTGTACTGCTTCACCCAGTGCGTGAACGGCTCCTGTGCACCTTCCTTCGCAAATCGCGACGGAATCGAGTCGTTGTACCACGCGGCCACGTTCACGTCCCACAGGTCCGGCAGTTCGGCCAGCATGTGCACGATCTCCTTCGCTTCCGAGACCGTCACGCCGTCGTCGCCGAGCAGTTCCTCCACGGCGAAACGCACGACCACGCCGCACGTATCACCGACCGCCACTTTCGTGTCCTCGATGATCTCGCGGAACAAGCGCACCCGGTTCTCGAGCGAGCCACCATATTCATCAGTGCGATGATTGCGGCGCCGCTGCAGGAAATGCATGGCGAGGCTGAGATCATGGCCGGCATACACGTAGATCAGGTCGAAACCTGCAGTGCGCCCTCGTATCGCTGCTTCACGATGCCAGCGCCGATACTCCCGGATGTCATGCTTCGTCATCGCCCGCGCCTGGTGCGGATAGCCGTACTTGAGTGGCTGATGCGACGGCGCCAGCGCCACTTCACGCGAGTACAGATTGCTCGACGTCGGCCCGTTGTGCGTGAGCTCCACCGCCGCAAGCGATCCGTGTGCGTGCACGCGATCGCACATCATCGCGAGCGCCGGGATATCCGCATCGTCCCAGAGGCGTGCCTCGACATACGGCGTCACGTCGCCACTGGGATGGATCTCGCACTCCTCGGTGGACACCACCGCCCACCCGCCCTCCGCCTTCGCTTCGCGCATGGCCGCGTGTGCAGCCGGCATCTGGTGGCCCATGCCGTTGCAGTGCGGCACCTGGAAGAATCGGTTGCGTGCGGTCACCGGTCCGATCTGCACCGGCTCGAACAGGATGTCGTATCTGGGGTCGCGTGGCATGTGTCAGAGCGGAGCGGGAGCAACGGCCGCGGCGAGGGCCATTCGCCGTGCCACAATATGCAGCGGCCAACCGACCGCGATCAGCACCGTACCCCAGCCGAGCGCCTCCCAGCCGGAGGCATACATCGCCCAGACCGAGAAAAAGGTGGCGCCACCGGCCGCCACGATCAGTCCCGGTCTCCGGGGCAGCCGACCATCGCGGAGGAAGCGGACTGCGGTGATGCCGCAAAGCAGGTACAGCACGAGATTCGTTGCCGTCGACAGCAGTGCGGCGAAGTTGAAGGCCGCGACACCGACCCGCGAGCTTGCCAGCAGGGTGAGCGCAGTGGTGACGAGTGCACCGATCAGCAGCGAGCGGATTGGAACGCCGTGTGCATTGCGCACACCAAACCAGGGCGGCAGCGAGCCTCGTTCGCACATCGCGGCAGGAAGCTCTGCACCGACCAGGAGCCAGCCGTTCAGGCACCCGAGACAACTGATCACGCCGCAGAACGCGACCAACATTGCGGCCCAGCTCCCCCAGAACCCACCGATGAAGTCCGCCACCGGCGCCTTCGACACCGACACCACGGCCACCGGCATCATCAGCGCCACCGCGCAAGTCGAGAGAATGGTGACCACGCCGCTCAACGTAGTGCCGAACATCGTCGCACGCGGAACGGTGCGCACGGCATCCTCCACTGCGTCCGAAGGCACGGTCGCACTCTCCACGCCAAGCATGGCGTAAAAGGTGATGCCGATGGCAGACACGGTGGTGCTCAACGACAGCGGCACCGAATGCACCGGCGCCAGCACCGTCATGCCGTTCCGGAACAGACTCCACGCTGCCAGTCCGATCACGGCGACAAATGGCAACAGCTTGATCAGGGATGACACCATCTGTACCTCGCCGCCGAGGGCACGCGCATTCCCCCAGGTCAAGAGGGTGATCAGCGTCAGCGCCGTCACCGGCTCGGCGCCAGGCGTAGCGCCGATCGCAGGGACGAGTCGACCGAGGTAGCTCACCGCGGTGACGGTGATCGCTGCGTTGGCGGCCCAGATCGAGACCAGGTACCCCCACGAACCGAGAAATGCGGCATCGTCGCCAACGCCCATCTGCATGAAGCCATGTGCTCCGCCCGCATTCGGATGACGCGCCGCAAGCATCGCAAAGACCCACGCGATGCAGAGGCCGCCCGAAAGCGAGATGATCCATGCGATGACCGCATTCCACCCGAACGGCGCAATCGACGCCGGAAGGATGAAGATCGCCGCGCCGACCACGTTGCCGAAGACGAGCGCCGTCGCGCCCCAGAAACCCAATCGCTTCCGGTTGTGCCGCGGCGCATCCGCGCCGCTGTCGCGAACCGACGGTCCCGTCACGCGAGCACTTCGGCCAGGCTCGCCTGGAGCATCGACATCGCTTCATTGACGTCGTCACGCGTGATCAGGAGCGGCGGCATGAAGCGCACCGTGCTCACGCCGCACGACAAGAGGATCAATCCGTTGTGATACGCGCGCGTGATCAGGTCGTCGCAGAGTGTGCGCGCCGGCGTCTTGTCTCCGCCGCCAGCAATAAGTTCGAGCCCGATCATCAGCCCCGCCCCGCGCACCTGACCGATCTGCGGCGTGCGCGACTGCCAGTCGCGAAGCCGCTCCATGAAGTACTCACCCACCGCAGCCGCGTTGGCCATGAACCCGCCTTCAACGAGATCAATCGTGGCGAGGGCAGCAGCGCAGCACACCGGGTTGCCGCCGTACGTGTTGCCATGCGCACCGCGCTTCCACTGCTCCATGTGCACCTTCTTCGCGACGACCAGACCGATCGGCATGCCGGATCCGACGCCTTTTGCCAGCGTCATGATGTCCGGCACCACGCCCGCATGGTGCGCAGCGAACATCTGTCCGGTCCGGCCAATCCCCGACTGCACCTCGTCGAAGATGAGCATGATGCCGTGCCGATCGCAGAGTTCACGGAGGCCAGTGAGAAAGCCCGGCGGCGGCACCAGATATCCGCCCTCCCCCTGGATCGGCTCGATGAGAATGCCGGCCACCTCCTTCGCCGGCACGTTCTGCGCGAAGAGCACATGCTCGATGTAGTGCAACACCGCCTGTCCCTGATCATCGCCAGCGAAGATCGGCCGATAATTGTTCGGGTACGGCACGTGCGTGACGCCGGGCATCGTGGGGAAGAACCCCTGCTGTTGCGTGTACTTGCTGGATGTGAACGCCAGAGACCCCATCGTCCGGCCGTGAAATCCGCCAAGGAATCCGATGAACCGCGGGCGACCGGTGACGTAGCGCGCGAGTTTCAGCGCCCCTTCCACCGCTTCAGTGCCGCTCTGGCACATGAAGCTCATGACCGGTTCCTCGCCCATCGGCTTCAGGTCGCGGATGCGCTCACCCAGCCGGATCTGGCGTTCGTGCCAGTAGTCACTCGAGATGTGCAGGAAGCCCTGGGCCGCCTCCGTGATCGCGGCGACCACGTGGGGATGCGAATGTCCGGTGGAACACACGGCGATGCCCGCCGCGAAGTCGAGAAAGCGGTTGCCATCGACATCCCACACCTCCGCGCCACGCCCATGACTCATCACGAACGGATACTCACGCGGATACGAGGGCGACACGACCGCGGCGTCGCGAGCAATCATCGCTCGCGCCTTCGGGCCAGGGAGTTCGGTTACGAGATGCGGGTTCTTCATGCGTCGGCGGGCGGGACGTGTGACATCAGAATGGGAGCGGCACCGAAACGCGTCGTGCATGCGCGTCGCGGGTGCGCTCGTGGAGATCCCGAAGCACGCGCAATTCCTCATCCGTGGGAGGAGGAACAGCGGCGACGGTGTCGGAGACGTGCAGGGGCCAGCCACACGCGGCGCGCACCGCCGCCACATCCACACCCTCGAACAGCGCGGTCAGTGTCAGCTCGCGCGTTGGCGTCATGGGTTCGAGCACGCCGAGATCCGTGATCACCGCACTCGGTCGGCCGGCCGTGGTGCAGAAATCCAGCTCCGCGACGAACGTGCGCGCGGACTGCTTCGTCACCACGAGCACTTCGCGCGCATGCGCCGCGATTTCCGGCGCTCCGCCCGACCCCGGCAGGCGCACCTGCGGGTGTGCATAGGAGCCGATCACAGTACTGTTCAGGTTTCCAAAGCGATCGACCTGTGCGGCGCCGAGGAAGCCCACGTCAACGCGCCCGCGCTGCAGGTAGTGTGTGAAGATCTCCGGGAGCGGAATGACGCTCTGCGCTGTCTCCGCCAGTTCGCCATCGCCGATCGAGAGTGGCAACACGGTCGGGCGCGCTCCGATGGTGCCGGACTCATAGATGAGGACCAGATCGGGCGCATGGGTGAGGCGCGCGAGGTTGCATGCGGCACTCGGCAGCCCGATGCCCACGAAGCACACGGCGCCATTCCGGAGTCGTCGTGCCGCCGCGACCGTCATCATCTCGTCAGGCGTGTAGTGCATCGTCATCACTCGGCCGCCCCCACGCCGCGAAGAAACTCCGTGTGATCTGCGGTGCCCAGAACGTGCAGCTCCATCCATTCGCGGAAGCGTTCGCGTGAACGTGCGATGTCATCCCATGCCAGGTAGAACGCGTTGTCGCGCGCGTAGTGGCCGAGGGCGTACGATGGGTACGCGCCACCGGGCACTTCGGACACGGCCGCCACCTGCCACGAGGGAATGACGAAGGCGTTCGTCGGTGCATCGAGCGATTCGACGACCTGCTCCACAGTCACGACCAGCGTCTTCGCGGCCATCGCGGCCTCACGGCTCGCGCCAACGATGCCTCGCAGCAGGACGTTGCCCGACAGGTCTGCCTGCTGCGCGTGGAGCACGGTCACGTCGGGCGTGATGGCGGGCAGTGCTGCCAGCCGTTCTCCCGTGAACGGACAGACGATCGATCTGACCCGTTCACTGTTGGCCTCCGCGAGCCCGGTGCCGTGGTACCCGCGCAGCATGCCGAACGGCAGCCCGCTGGCACCGGCGGCGTAACGCACTGCCATGCCCGCATGACTGTGTTCGTCGATCGCGAGCGGGTGCGGCCACGCATTCTCGACGGCGTCCCGCAGCCGGTGTAGCGATCCCACGCCAGGATTACCACCCCACGAGAAGACGAGAGATGTCGCGCATCCCATGCCGATCATCTGGTCGTAGATCAGGTCCGGCGTCATGCGCACGAGCGTCAGCTCGCGTCGGCGCTGCCGAATCAGTTCATGGCCCGCAGCGAACGGAATGAGGTGCGTGAAGCCCTCGAGCGCTACCGTCATGCCGTCGTGAACGAACCGCGCCATGGCATCGCGCAGCGACAGGAAGGTCGCCGTCATCGGGTACGCTCTACGCCGCTGCGTTCAGACACTGGCGACCGTGTCCGACGGAAAGTGCTGCGCAAGAAGGCGATCGAGAACGCCAAGTCCATGTGCCAGATCCCGCTCCTCGATCACGAGTGGCGGCGCGAGAATCAGCAGGTTGCCACGCGAGGCAAATGACACACCCTGTGCGAGACCGTCGCGCACCAGTGCCGCCAGTGGTGCCGCCGTGCGCGGCCAGGGTGCGATCGGTTCGCGCGTCGCGCGATCGTTCACCAGCTCGACCACGGCAAACAGTCCGCGGCCACCGCGAACATCACCGATCACGACGTGGCGCGCCTGCAACGCCATCAGCACCGCGTGCATCTCGGCGCCCAGGCGGCGCGATCGCAACACCAGCTGCTCATTCTCATATGCCTCCAGCGCCGCGACACCGGCGGCACACGAGAGGGGATGCCCGCAGTACGTGAGCCCCGTGAACAGCATCTGATGTTCCAGTCGTGCGGCAACATCTGCGGAGACGACGACGGCACCGAGCGGCAAATGCGCACCGGTCAGCCCCTTCGCCAGCGTCATCAGGTCCGGGCGCCCCTCGTCGCCGTAGCGCTGCCATGCGAACCACTCACCACACCGACCGAATCCGCTCATCACTTCGTCGGCGATGAGGAGCACGTCGTGCCGGCGTGTGGCCCGGCGCAGCGCCGGCCAGTACGAATCTGGGGCGACGATTCCGTTCGTGCCGGCGTCCGGCTCCATCAGGACCGCCGCGACATTCGTGTGCCCGAATTGTGCGATGAGTGTGTCGATCGCCGCAGCGGCCTGACGGCCGCAGTCCTCGGCGTCAGTCGTGCCGAAGGGACAACGATAGAAGTAAGGCGGCGGCGCGTGCGCCACGCCAAAGTCCGCGGGGAAGCGCTGTGACCGAGTCCGTGTGTCGCCGGACAGTGCCATCGTCGCGTAGCTCGCACCGTGGTACGATCGGTCGCGCGTGATGACGAGGCCCTGCCCCGCGGCGCTGACCTGCCGCGCGAATTTCACCGCGTGTTCATTGGCGTCGGCGCCGCCGAGCGTGAAGAAGACGCGCCCGTTGCCGAACCCGCTCTTTTCCAGCAGCAGCTCGGCCAGCCGGGCGCGCGGTTCAGCGCCCCACGCATTGGACACGTAGCACAGGCGATCCGCCTGGGCCTTGATTGCGGCGATTACTGCCGGGTGTTGATGCCCAAGACTGCAGCACTCCGACTGACTGCTGAAATCGAGCAGCGATCGCCCGTCACTGGTCTCGAAAAATGCGCCACACCCGCCGACGACTGTCGGCGCATCCCACTCGGCCTGCACGGCCCAGCTGTGCAGGACAGTCTCACGTTCCGACCGATGCGGAGGCATGCGCCCGAACATAACGCGCGCACCCGACGAGCGCCGCCGCGGCCGCTGCCCGGAATGACACGCGGTCACGCGGTGCCGCGACGCTTCCGTCTCTTGGTCAGCGCGGTGCGTGCAGCAAATTGCCCTCGAGACCGAGGAGATCCGCCAGCACAGCCCCCGCCGTCGCCCGACCACCGGCGCCCGGGCCCTGAAACACCAACGCACCGGCCGACGCACTCTCGACGACAACGCGATTGCACGCCCCCGAAACGCGAGCCAGCGGGTCGGCTGCCGCCACGCGCTTCGGTACCACCTCGGCGATCAGGCGCGTGCCCTCTCGTCGGCACTGGCCGACCAGCTTCACATGCTCGCCCTCCTCAGCCACCTGCGCGACCCAGCGCGCGAGCTCCGCATCGATGCCCCGACGCGTGACGCTCAGCTCCGACGGATCGACACCAAAGCAGAGCCACGCGAGGATGCGAAGCTTGTCTTCCGCATCCTCGCCGGAGAGGTCACGCGTCGGATCGGATTCCGCGTACCCGAGACGCTGCGCCTCCGCCACGGCTTCGGCGAGCGTGTCGCCGTCACCGAGACGCTCCAGCACGAAGTTGCTCGTGCCATTGAGAATCCCGCTGACACCAGTGATATCGACACCAGCGGCGCCACTCCGCACACACCGCACGATCGGAATCGCACCGCACACGGCGCCCTCGAAGTCGAGTCGCACCCCTCGACGTCCGGCCAACGCCGCCAGCGCGGC
>JANMNM010000242.1:0-2112 GCA_031373905.1 Gemmatimonadaceae bacterium
CCAGATCGCGCCCATCTCGTCCACGAACACGTCCACGTAGTGGTTACCGCTGCCGACGGTGCCCAGCTGCGCACGCGCCTTGTCGCGCAACACCTCCCGCTGCGCCTGCGGTACGGCGTCCCACGCAGCATCCTCGAACAGTGCGTGGTCCACCGGTGCATCATCGGCGCGGTTCTTCCGGCCCATGCCGAAACTCACCGTGGCCGCGATCTCGTCGGCAAACGCCGTCAGTGCACCCTGTACGGCAGACGCATCATCTCCGAACGACGCCAGTGTGAGATCCGTCCGGATGGCGGCGTTGCCGCAGGCGATGTCGAAGCCCACGCCGACAACGGACACCTTGTTGTCATACGCGGCGACACCGCCGATCGGCATCACGTAGCCCACATGGCCGTCGGCCATGAGCGCGGCGTGCACCGCCTGCGCGCGGATCTTCTCGAACTGGATGAGCGTCTTCTCTTCGTGCTGGCCGAAGATGGTCACGGTACACCTGCTTTGGTTGATGCCGCGCGGATGCGGCGGAGTGGTTTGCCAGTTTCTGCGTTCCGGCGCGCGCGGGACGGTGCGCGCGCCGGCTTCTGCATCAGTCCGGGTCCCAGGGACGCCGGTCTGCGTTTTCCTCGGCCTCGAGTTCACGCCAGAACGCGCGCGCCGCAGCGCGCTGCTCTGTCGTGCTCTCGACGATCGTGTTCACGTGCCGTGTGCGCACGAACATGACCGAGCCGGTGATGGTGCGAAACTCGACCCATCGCGGCACGATCAGGCGGGTCAGGAAGGTGCGGAGGCGGCATGCCGTCTCACGCGCGACGAACACCTGACCGAACTCCCCCGCGACAACGAAGTACTCGTCGTTGCGCGGGGATTCGGCACGTTCGTCGAACAGGTGCTGAATCCGGTTGGTCATGTGAGTGTTCGGTGTACGCCGGACGACACCATGTCGCCCGGCCGGAGAAGGGATGAAACGTGAGACTGCGGCCGAACGAAGATCGAACGGCCAGGAACGACGGGTCGGCGGGAGTTGCACCCGCATCTCCGGTGTCGTGCTCCACAGGCACCACCCTTCTTCAGGCATGTGGCGATCCCGTGGCGACACCGTGCTCTGTGTCATGCGCATTGAGCTACGAATCCCGTTGGCGCGCGGTCAAAACCCAGACGCGCCGAGAGAAGTGGCATCCACCCCCGATGTGAGGTGGAAGGGAAGAGCACGAACGCTCAGGAAGCGACGCGCGATCGGTGGCGATGCCGGAGCGCGCACGACAGAGGAAGAGGTCCGGCAGGGGAGTCGCGTGTCTCTCTGCGCGGTGCTTCATGTCGTGGCGTCCGTCATCTCGTGTCGTACTACGCGCGGTGCAGGACGTCCCGATGCCGATGGGGGCAGAGACAAGACGCCCCGCCTGGCACTGGGCGCAGACGGGGCGTGAAACGCTCCTTCTTCAGTGAGTGGCGCGCACTACGGCGTGCGCACCTCGATCCTGAAGCCTGCGTGGAACTGGTTGCCGAGCGGTGATCCGTATTCGGCGACCCATGTGTCCTGCTGAAGTGCGAATCCGAGCTGACCCATGCGCGCACTCGGCACCGACGCGTGACGACAACGGCCGTCGCGCGGGTTCCTCGAAATGCGGGAGATGAGTGGAATCATGCGGAGTCCTTGGTGCAGTGAAGGGTTCCGGGGCGGAAACGCAAAATCGCGCCACCGAGGTTCACGCAACGGACAGAATCCGTTGGGTTCGAGACACCCTGCGCGCTCGACAGCGCTGGTCAGGGACGAGCTCGTGAACATCGGGACGCGACTCCCAGAGAGAGCGATCCTATCGCTGCAGGGATTGGGTGTCAAGGGGAGGGCTCACTACGCGTCGGCATGGCCGCGCGGCGGCGAATGAGCCACGCCAGCGGGTTTCGTCGCGCTCCTGCTGTGGCCTCGCATGACGCCTGTGTCAGGCGCACTCCAGCCACCAGACAATCAGACAGGAGCTGGTCACGATGTTCAGGATTTCCATGGGAACACTGGCGGGCGTGATGCTCGCCGCGGCCCTCACCGGCTGCAAAGGCGACGACCCCGTGGCCGTGACCGGATTGCCGGCAAATGTCACTGTCGCCGCTCAGACGATCGCG
>JANMNM010000290.1:0-5816 GCA_031373905.1 Gemmatimonadaceae bacterium
CTGTCATAGATGCTGCCGTTGATTCGCGCGCGGACAGCCACCTGCGTCATGCCCAGCGACGGAACGAGGCCGGCCAGCACCACCATGCGCAGTGCGCGTGCCATCGGTATCACGACAATCGCGGCGAAACGGCGCATCGACGGGTCAGGGGCAAGGGGGGTCTCACGCGAACGGAACACGCCGTACGTTCGCGGTGCGTATCCATGTCATGGCTACCGGACAGCGGTCCGATTGTTTCACCAACCGCGCGACCGCGCGCGTGTCGGGCTCGCTCAGCGGCGAGGCAGCGTCACGAGTAGAGCTTGTCGATCATCGGTTGCGTGATCAACACGATGCCACGGTCCGTGCGCCGGAACCGCTTCGCGTCGAGGACCGGGTCCTCGCCCACGACGAGGCCGGGCGGGATCACGGTCCCGCGGTCGATCACGACGTTGCTGAGGCGCGCCGAGCGGCCGATGTCCACGTAGGGCTGCACCACGGCACCATCGAGATACGCATAGGAATGCACCTTGACGCCGGTGAACAGCAGCGTCTTGTGAATGCGCGCGCCGGACACGATGCAGCCGCCGGACACGAGTGAGTTGAGCGCAAGGCCGCGCCGCCCGTCCTCATTGTGCACGAACTTCGCCGGCGCGGTGATCTCGCTGTAGGTCCAGATGGGCCAGCTCTGGTCGTACAGGTCGAGTGACGGCACGACCGTCGTGAGGTCGATGTTCGCTTCCCAGTACGCGTCGACCGTTCCGGCATCGCGCCAGTACGCCTCCCCTTCCGTTTCCGACTTCACGCACGACGTGCTGAAGCGATGGGCCACCGCCTTTCCGCTGGAGACGACGTAGGGGATGATGTCCTTCCCGAAGTCGCGACTGGACTCGGGGTCGGCCGCATCGCGGCGCAACAGCTCGAAGAGAAACTCCGTCTTGAAGACGTAGATGCCCATGCTCGCGAGCGCCATCGTCGGGTTGCCGGGGATGGCAGGTGGATCGGCGGGCTTCTCGAGAAACGACACGATGCGATCCGTCTCGTCCACGTGCATCACGCCGAAGCCCGTGGCCTCGATCCGCGGCACTTCGAGGCAGCCGATCGTCACGTCCGCGTTCTGGTCCACATGCTGCTGCAGCATCAGCTCATAGTCCATCTTGTAGACATGGTCCCCGGCGAGAATGACCATGTACTCCGGACCGTACGCCTCGATGATGTCGATGTTCTGGAAGACGGCATCGGCCGTCCCTTCGTACCACTGCGTTTCCGACACGCGCTGTGATGCGGGCAGGATGTCGAAGCTCTCGTTGCGCTCCGGGCGCAGGAAGTTCCAGCCGCGCTGCAAGTGCCGGATCAGGCTGTGCGCCTTGTACTGCGTCGCGACGCCAATCCGGCGGATGCCGGAGTTCAACGCGTTGGACAGCGCGAAGTCGATGATCCGGGTCTTGCCCCCGAAATACACGGCGGGCTTGGCACGACGATCCGTGAGCTCGTACAGCCGCGACCCGCGACCCCCGGCGAGCACGTAAGCCATGGCGGTGCGTGCGATGGTGCCGGATCGGTGATTGTGGGTCATGGCGGGAAGCTCGAGTGCGGGAAGGGCGCGACCGTGAGAAATGTGATATTGGCCGCCGGTTCAGTCTGGCGGTAGGTGCGCGGAGCCGCCTGAGCGTGCGGCAGCCTGCGCGGCTGGCGAGGCGCAGGCCCGACGTGCGCCATGCGGTGAGTCATTCGGTACATTGCGCCGCAGTCGCTCACCCAGGCTGACCTGCCGTTCCGCACCTCACTCCCGACTGAGCATGAACGTCCTCTTTGTCGCCGCGGAAGTTGCCCCCCATATCAAGACCGGGGGGCTGGCCGATGTGGCTGGCGCACTCCCGGCCGCCATCCGGGCAGAAGGCCACGACGTCCGGGTCGTCATGCCGTACTATCGGCAGCTTCGCGAGTCCGGGGTGGCGGTGGATGGCCCTGTCGCCGCCAGCTTCCTCTCGGCCGGCGAACGCGCCGAGGAACTGCGGGTCTGGAGCCTGCGCGACAGTGACGTGCCGATCTACCTGCTCGACATTCCGGCAGCATTCGAGCGCGCAACGATCTACGGTGATGGGGATGATCCGACGCGATTCATCCTCTTCTCACGCGGCGTGCTGGCGCTCATGCAGCACCTGCGTGAAGTCACGGGGTGGCAGCCGGACGTCGTGCACAGCCATGACTGGCATGGCGGTCTGGTTTCGAACTACATCCGCACCACGCATGCCTACACGTTCGGGCACACGGCGACGGTGTTCACCATCCACAACCTTGCCTATCAGGGCCAGTGCCGCCCCGAGATGGTGAACGTTGCGGGGCTCTCCGAGCGCGGTCTGCTGGAGAATGGCATGGGTCCCGGGATCGCGAACACCTTCAACTTCATGGGACGGGGCATCGCGTTCAGCGACGTGATCACCACGGTGAGCCCGACGTACGCCAAGGAGATTCTGTCGGACGAGTACGGTGAGCGGCTGCAGGGTGTCCTGCGCAGCCGCTGGGACAGGGTGACGGGCATCCTCAACGGCATCGACCGGACGGCGTTCGACCCTGCGAACGACAGCAGCATCGCGGCGGCGTACGACGCTGATTCACCGTCCGCGAAGGCCACCTGCAAAGCCGCATTGCAGGAAGAGCTGGGGCTCACCGTCGCGCCGCGTGTGCCGCTGCTGGGCATCGTGTCGCGCCTGGTCGAGCAGAAGGGCATGGACCTGCTGGACGGGGCATTGCACTGGATCCTCGGTGAGACAGACGCGCAGTTCGTGCTGCTCGGTTCGGGACAACCGAACATCGAGGCGGCGATGAAGCGGCATGCGGCGGCAAATCCAGGACGTGTCGGCATCCGCCTCGGCTTCGATGCCGGGCTGGCGCAGCGCATCTATGCCGGCACCGACGCGTTCCTCATGCCATCCCGCTTCGAACCCTGCGGACTGGGTCAGATGATCGCGTTGCGATATGGCAGCGTGCCCATCGTGCGGGCCACGGGCGGGCTGAATGACACCGTGCGTGAGGGGTGGGTCGGCAACGGGTTCGTCTTCCACTCGTATGAAACGCGCGACTTCATCGATGCGATCAATCGTGCGCTGCTGGTCTATCGCGACACCAAGAGCTGGTCGATGCTCCGTACGCGCGGGATGCGCGAGGACAACTCGTGGGTCGGCGCGGCGCGCAAGTACGTCGGCGTGTATGAGTGGGCGTTGCGGATACGCGGGCGCTGACTGGCACCGATGATCACGCTCGGCATCGATCTCGGGACGTCCGGCGTCAAGCTGGTGCTGGTGGACCTCGACGCGGCGGGTGGCGATCGGGTGGTTGGTGTCGCGAGCCGGCCCTTGTCCGTGAGCAGGCCGCATCCCTCGTGGAGCGAGCAGGATCCCGCCACGTGGTGGGCGGCGACGCTGGCGTGCGGGGACGAACTCGCAGTGGCACACCCGCGCGAAATGGCAGCGTGTGTGGCGATCGGGCTCTCGGGTCAGATGCACGGCGCCACATTGCTCGACGCGTCAGGGAAGGTGCTGCGACCGTGCATCCTCTGGAATGACGGACGCAGCGCCACCGAGTGCGCGGAGCTGGAGGCAGACTGGCCCGCGCTGCGCGAGGTGACGGGCAACCTCGTGATGCCGGGGTTCACGGCTCCGAAGCTGCGGTGGGTGCGGGCGCATGAGCCGGAGATCTTCAGGCAGGTCGCGATGGTCCTGCTGCCGAAGGCGTGGCTTCGACGCCAGCTCTGTGGCGAGAACATCGAGGAAATGTCGGATGCGTCTGGCACGCTCTGGCTCGATGTGGCGAACAGGAGATGGTGTGACGACGTGCTGGCAGCGTGTGACCTGACGACGGCGCAGATGCCGCGTCTGGTTGAAGGAACGGATGTCGCGGGGCAGCTGCACAGGTCACTGGCATCACGATGGGGCATGTCTGCACCGCCGCTGATTGCAGGCGGTGCCGGCGACAACGCGGCCGGCGCCGTGGCCGTGGGTGCCGTGTCGAGCGGTGATGCGTTCGTGTCGCTCGGCACCTCGGGCGTGCTCTGGTGCACGACGGCGGGATTCGCCCCGAACACTGCCGGTGCGGTCCACGCGTTCTGTCATGCGCTGCCGGGACGATGGCATCAGATGGGCGTGCTGCTCAGCGCCGCATCGTGCCTGTCGTGGTGGGCCGGTGTGGCGGGGTGCGCCGAAGCGACGCTGCTGGCTGAATTGGAGCACCGCGAGAGCACGACGGCATTCTTCACGCCGTACCTGTCCGGTGAACGCACACCGCACAACGATGCCCATGTGCGTGCGGGGTTCAGCGGTCTGGACGCGTCGCACGATCGGGCCGACATGACGCTGGCGATTCTCGAAGGAGTTGCCTACGCGTTTCGCGACGCGAGTGATGCGCTGCGCGCCGCTGGCACCGTGTTGCACGAGGCCGATCTGCTAGGCGGAGGGGCGCGATCCTCCCGCTGGTGCCAAACGCTGGCCGATGTGCTTGCCATGCCGCTCCACTCGGTCACACAGACCGAGGTCGGGTGTGCGTTGGGCGCAGCGCGACTGGCGGCGATCGCGGCCCTCGGGTCAGGCGCGCCGGCGATTGCGGCGGTGGCGACACGCCCTGCGCGTCGCGGCACATTCCTTCCACGCGACGATTCCGTGGCGCGGCATGCGGAACGACACGCACACTGGGCGACGCTCTACGGCGCCGCTCGTTCATTCCCGCACGACTCCTGACGCCCAACCACCGCAGCCCATGCCGCCGACCAGAGCATCGCGCACTGCAGACGCCACCATCGCGAAACCATGGTTCAGCCTCACCGAGCCGATTCGGTTCGAGGGGCCGAAGTTCAGGCCATCGACGCGCAAACCATTCGGCTATCGCTGGTACGATCCTGATCGGACTGTTCTTGGCCGACGCATGGAAGATCAGCTGCGATTCGCCGTGTGCTGGTGGCACACGCTGGTCTGGCCAGGGAATGATCCCTTCGGCGGTGAGACGTTCATGCGCCCCTGGCATGCAGCAGGTGGCGACCCGATGCAGCAGGCGTTTGCAAAGGTCGACGTGGCCTTCGACCTGTTCCGGTTGCTCGGCGTGCCGTTCTACACCTTTCACGACCGTGATGTGGCGCCCGAGGGGGCGTCGCTCCGGGAGACGAACGCAAACCTGCACCTGGTTGCGGATCTCCTGCAGGAGCGGATGGATGCCAGCGGCGTGAAGCTCCTCTGGGGCACGGCGAACCTGTTCTCGCACCGTCGCTACATGGCGGGCGCCGCGACCAACCCGGACCCCGAGATCTTCGCGTATGCAGCGGCGCAGGTGAAGACGGCGCTCGAACTCACGCACCAGCTGCGTGGCGCGAACTACGTGCTGTGGGGCGGGCGCGAAGGCTACGAGACGCTGCTCAACACGGACCTCAAGCGTGAGTGGGCGCAGCTCGGTCGCTTTCTCCAGCTCGTCGTGGAGCACAAGCATGCGATCGGCTTCAAGGGCACGTTGCTGATCGAACCGAAACCGTGTGAACCGACCAAGCATCAGTACGACTTCGACGTGGCCAGCGTGTACGCATTCCTGCAGGCGCATGGCCTGGAGCACGAGATCAAGGTCAACATCGAGCAGAACCACGCACTGCTGGCCGGTCACTCGTTCGAACACGAGATTGCGCTGGCACATGCGCTTGGCATCTTCGGCTCGATCGACATGAATCGTGGCGACGACCTGTTGGGCTGGGACACCGACCAGTTTCCGAACGATCTGGGCCAGGTGGCGCTGGCGATGTATCAGATCATGCTCGGTGGTGGCTTCACGACCGGCGGGATCAACTTCGATGCCAAGCTGCG